>DASSFG010000823.1:0-9174 GCA_035694685.1 Pirellulales bacterium | reverse complement strand
GCCCGAGATCGCCTTCGAGGTCAAACTGGGCGGGCATACCGAGCCGCACACCGATGACGATGGGCGATATAGCGTTCGTTGGGTACCCGACCGCGTAGTCATGGGCACGCCCTGCGATACGCTGGTGCAAGGCTACAAGGTGCCCACCGTCAACCTGCTGCGCCTGTGGAAGGCCGAGGCGCACGAGTCGTTCGACTTTCAGGCGTTCAACGTGGGCGATTACTACCGCGCGGTCGACAAGAAGATCGTTTCCGAGAACATCACGAAGGTGCTCTATCCGAACGACGAGCCGGCCGCCGGCAAGCAATTGCGGTTGGAGCAACAATACTTTTTTGTTTCCTGCTCGTTGCAGGACATGATGCGGATTTACTTGCAGCGTGAATCATCGCTCGACAAGTTCGCCGAAAAGTACGTCATTCAACTCAACGACACCCACCCCACGATCGGCATTGCCGAGCTGATGCGGCTATTGATCGACGAACACCGCCTCGAATGGGATGCCGCCTGGAAGATTACCAGCCAGGTCTTCGCCTATACGAACCACACGTTGCTGCCCGAAGCGCTGGAAAAATGGCCGTTGTCGCTGTTTGCCCGCGTGCTGCCGAGGCATTTGGAAATCATTTACGAAATCAACCGGCGGTTTTTGGACGAGGTGCAAAAGAAACATCCGGGCGACACCGACAAACTGGCTCGCATGTCGCTCATCGAAGAAGGCCGCGAGCGTCAGGTGCGCATGGCCCACCTGGCGTGTGTCGGCAGCCGGGCCATCAACGGCGTGGCGGCGTTGCACACGCGGCTGCTGGGCGAAACGGTGCTGAAAGATTTTTACGAGCTTTGGCCGGAGAAGTTTTCCAACAAGACCAACGGCGTGACACTGCGGCGGTTCGTGCTGCTGGCCAACCCCGGACTATCGCGGCTGATCAGCGACGCCATTGGCGATCGCTGGGTGCGCGACAGCAGCCGCCTGGTGGGCATCGAAAAGTTTCTCGACGATCCGGCGTTCATCGAACAATGGCGGGCCGTCAAACACTCGAACAAGATGCGCCTCTCCAAGGCGATCGAAGCGGCCACCGGCATTCACACCGACCCGGAGTCGATGTTCGACGTGCAGGTGAAACGCATCCACGAATACAAGCGGCAGCACCTCAACGTGCTGCACGCCATTACGCTCTATCATCGCTTGAAAGAAAACCCGCGGCTGGAGCTGGCGCCGCGCACAATCGTCTTCGGCGGCAAGGCGGCGCCTGGTTACTTCATGGCCAAGCTCATCATCAAGCTGATCAACTCGGTGGCCGAAGTCGTCAATCGCGACCGCGACGTGCGCGACCGGTTGAAGATCGCCTTCTTTCCCAACTTCAGCGTTAAAACGGCCCACGGCATCTATCCGGGCGCCGACTTGTCGGAGCAGATTTCCACCGCCGGGACCGAAGCGTCGGGCACCGGCAACATGAAGTTTGCTTTCAACGGCGCGCTGACGATCGGCACGCTCGACGGCGCCAACGTTGAAATTCGCGAGGAGGTCGGGCCGGAGAACTTCTTTTCGTTCGGCTTGACCACCGAAGAAGTGCGCCGCCGTAAGGCGGCGGGCTATCGGCCGCGCGAGCTTTACGAGCATGACCCCGACCTGCGCGCGGCCATCGACCTGATTTCGTCCGGCGTCTTTTCCCACGGCGACCGCGAGATGTTCCGGCCGCTCGTCAGCTCGCTGCTCGACTACGATCCGTTCCTGGTGCTGGCCGATTACGCCGCGTACATTGATTGCCAGGAGGAAGTGGCCGAAGCGTATCAAGACCGCGACCGCTGGACGAAGATGTCGATCTTGAACGTGGCGCGGATGGGCAAGTTTTCGTCCGACCGCGCCATTGAAGAATACTGCCGCGACATTTGGCACGCTCACGCTGTCCGCCCGCACATATGAAACGCAAACGAAAGCCCAAGGCGCGCGTGCAAAGCGAACCGCGGACGGTGGAGGTGATTACCGTCGGTTGGATGCTGACGGTCATTACCACGCTGGCCTGCGAAGTGGGCTTCGTCATCTCGCGCTGGCTGGCGGGCGACGAACGCAGCCCGTTGATGGTCCTCTCCGGGTTGCTGCTGTTTGCCGCCCTGGTGATCGGCGTCGTTGCGCTGTTGATCCTGCCGGTGGTGCTGCGCAGCCGCCGCGTGCCTCCGCCCTCCGGTGTCGTGGTTTTTGCCGTGGTGGTTTCGGCCGCGCCGCTGGCAATGGCGGCCATGGAGGTCTTGAATCGCTGATGCAGGGAAATTACGAACAGCACGAGCATCACGAGTTTTTGGCGGCCAGTGCCGCCGCCCTGGCCGACGCCAATCTTCAAGGCGCGCTGGCACAGTTAGGCGAGACGCTAGGGGCGCGCAACCGCGCCGCCTTCGCCGCGCTTGCCGATTCCAGTCGGTTGCGAGATCGTGCCCGAGCGATCAAGGATGCGACGCTCGCCAACCTGGCCGAACACCTGGAAACGCTGGAAGCCAGCGTGCTGCGCAACGGCGGCGCCGTCCACTACGCCGACGACGCGGAGGCGGCACGCCAGATCATCGCCGGCATTCTGGAGCGGGGCGGGGCCAGGAGAGTGGTCAAATCCAAGTCGATGACGAGCGAAGAAATCCATCTCAACGCCGCGCTGGCCGAACGCGGCATCAGCGTCGTCGAGACGGATTTCGGTGAGTACATCATTCAAGTGGCCGGGCATCGTCCGTCGCACCTCGTCGCTCCCGCCATCCACTTGCGCACGGCGCAAGTCGCCGATGTGCTGAGCCGCGACGCCGGTGAGCCGCTGCCGGCCGACGCCGAACAACTTGCGGCCTACGCACGCCGACGGCTGCGGGCCGAGTTCGCTCGGGCCGACGCGGGGATCACCGGCGGCAATTTCGCCATCGCGGAGACAGGCACGATCGTACTGGTCTCGAACGAAGGCAACGCGCGGTTGACCACCACTTTGCCGCGCATTCACATTGCCCTGGTAGGCATTGAGAAGGTCATCCCACGGCTGGCCGACCTGCCCGTGTTCTTGAAAGTATTAGCGCGGGCCGCCACGGGGCAGAAACTTTCGATTTACACGTCGCTCGTCAGCGGCCCTCGACGAGCGGGAGAGCTCGATGGCCCGCAGGAATTTCATTTGGTGCTGCTCGACAACGGCCGTTCGCGCATTCTCGGCGGACCGTTGCGAGAGAGTTTGTTTTGCATCCGTTGCGGAGCTTGTCTGAACGCTTGTCCGATTTTTCGCAGCGTCGGCGGACATGCCTACGGGGGCATTTATGCAGGACCGATTGGGGCCGTACTTACTCCGCTGTATGACGGGCTGCAAGCGAATCATCATCTTCCGCATGCTTCGAGCTTGTGCGGCGCCTGCCAGGCAGCTTGTCCCGTAAAGATCGCCATTCCCGAGATGCTGATTCAGCTTCGCGAGAAACTGCACGCGGAGCCGAATGAGCTGGGCCGAGGCGAGGCATTGGCCTACCGGATATGGGCGTACGCGATGCGCAGTCCACGGCTCTATCGGCTGGCGACCTGGTTTGCCACCCGCATCGTGCGCCGCTTTGCGCGGGCGCCCAAGGCCATCGAAGGGAAAGAAAATCTTGCCGGTATTTCCGATAGCGGCCGCTGGTTCCGCCGGCTACCAAGCCAATTGAACGGCTGGACGCAAACCCGCGACTTTCCTGCGCCGGCCGCGGAGCGATTCCGCGACTGGTGGCGTGAACAGGGCCGAAGCGAACGAGGTTAGTGCTCTGTCAAGCATGGATTGACGACTGCGTTGTGCGTAGGGTGGGACGAGCGAAGCGAGTCCCACCATAACAATAGCGGTGGGACTCGCTTCGCTCGTCCCACCCTACGGCAACCCGAGCATCCATCAATCGATGGATCACAGAGCACTACTGCGTTCTCTGTGGGGAACGCACCTGGTCAGCCGCACCCCGTCGCGGTATGCCGATTGCTAACGGGTGGAGCATCGCAAAGTAAAGCAAACGGCAAGGGAGCGCCGCGCTGTGCCCCTCAAAGGGGAGGAGACAAGCGTTGTTTCGCAAAATAAGGCCAATTCATCCAGCGCGTCGGGGTCCCCTGGGCCTTCAAGAGCTTTGCCGAACTGCGATTAAGGAATTGGACAGAATTTATCCTTTGACCCACGTTGGCTGGCCAGTTATTGGCCAGATCGCGCGGAGCAAGGCTGTCAAATTAAAAACATAGTCCGCTACTCAAATGCGCAGGAAAAAAATTATGCAGTTGAACAAATCGACCGCCGTCATGGACTACAAGTTAATCACGGCTTTTGAATCGGTCCGTAAGCAGTTGAAAAGCCCCAAGTTTGAGGACCGCTTGGATAAGCCACTTGCCTACTGGGCCATCGCCACTGATCGCCGTTTGCCCTTGGCCTTCATGGGCCGCAGCCTGCGAGAACTGCTCGATACGCCTTTCGACGAGTTGTTTGCCACAGCCGGCATCGGCCAGAAGAAGATCCGCACCTTTCTGATACTGCTTAATCGGGCGGCCAAGGCAAGGCCGCTCGGCGCACTGCCAACGCCCGAAGACGAAATCGACGACGATGCCGCAGCCGAGGTCAAGGCGCAGGTCGGTATGGCGCCGCCGCACCTGGTGAGCGATGCCCTCTGGGTGCGCTGGCGCGACAGCGTGCGCAAGCACGGTCTGCAGCAGGAGCCGCTGGGCCGATTCGCCGCCAGTCTCGCCGACATGCCGCACGTCATCTGGTATCGTCCCCTGGGCGATTACACGGAGTTGAAGCTCGACGAAATCCGCTCTCTCAGGACGCACGGTGAAAAGCGCGTGCATGCCATCCTCGAAGTATTCGGTAGTCTGCGTCAAATTCTCGTTCACCTCGATCCTGAAAATCCCCTGGCGGTGCGCATCGTGCCACGCTTCGTGATCCCAATTGAAGACTGGGTGCTGCGCTGGCTCTCGAACGTCGGCCTGCCCACGAAGGATGACATCCAACGGTCGCTGGTGCTGCCTTTGCTTAAGCAAGTGCGCATCGACGCAGGCGCCGAGATCCACCGCCTGGCGGAGGCCCGCATCGAATCGCAGTCGACCAGCGTCCGAAAAGCAGCGGCCCGCTTGGGACTGACCCGCGCCAGAATCTACCAGCTTCTCAGCGAAGTGTCGGAGATAGTTAATTTGCGCTGGCCCGCGGGCGCCTCGCTGGTGGGGATGTTGCGGAGCAAAATGGAGGCGGCCGGCGCCAACGACGAATTACTCAAATGGTTCGGGAACGCCTACGAACTGTTCTTCGTGCGCGGTAGTGGGCATGACGAGGAAGAAGAGGCGGCGCCTGGTTCGACGGCGCGTCGCGACGAGCCTACCAACGGCAATGGCAACGGCTCAGGCTTCCAAGAGCGCGGTCGCCGCAACGGCCATCGCGCCAGCGTCAAGACGTCTTCTCGGTCGCGGAAAGGCTGACGGGCGATCGTCGCGTCCCTGCGCCGCGCTCCGACGTGCAACTGCCGTGCGCTTGGTCGACTCGCCGATCGTGGTCGCATAGCGGGCGGCAATGCGCCGGTTCACGCGGCAACGAGGTCGTTTGCGCCTGGCGTCGATCGCAAGTGCCGATCAAGCGGCCGAGCGTTCTTGCCAAGCGGGTTGGCCGGACAACGGCAAACAGGAGTTCGGACGACAACAAGCCGGCGTGCGCGGCCAGCTTGCGCAGCCGACCGCGCTGGGCGGCATAACGCCAGAAGAGCCGCTCGCTATGCCAGCCGTCGGATAAGTGCCTCGCGGGCGCGAGCAAGGTCCGCTCGACGGCCAGCCGGCTGCCCAATTCGAGCACCGAGCGCCGGCCGGACTCGGCCAAGCGCAGGCTCAGGTCGATGGCCGCCAGTTCGGCTGGCAAAGTAGCATCGAGCGACGCGACTTCGGCCAATGCCGAGCGGCGATAAAACGCTGCTACGCAATCAGGACCGACCCAATTTCGGCCGGGCCCACTCAGCGTGTCCGCCCGCAGCCCCGAGGCAAAACGGCACAGCTCGCCACCGGCCGACCAAAGGCAGCCCGCGGAGACGACGTGCGTCGGGCAGGCGGCATCAAGCACCAGCGGCGCCACCGCGGCGATTTGAGGATCGTCAAAGTTCCGCAGGGCCGGCTCCGTCCAACCCTCATCGATGGTTGCTCCGCATGCCACGACGTGCAGCAGCTCGGCGCGTGCCGCCACGAACCCGGCATTGATCAGATCAACCATTCGCGCCCGCCGAGGCGCCTCGATAAACCGGACTTCTTCGCGTAGCTCATAGGGATCGTCGTAGCCCTGGTCGAGCACGACTACGACTTCGCAGTGCGGCGGTCGGTTCTGAAGCACGGAAACGAGCGTCGTTTCCAAGCTTTGCCAGTCGCCCTGGCTCGGAATGATAATTGAAAGTCGTGGCACGGATGCATGTTCCCAGAAAGCCGCTGCCAGCTCGGTTGCAACCGTTCCAGGCAAGAACGAAAGGGTCGAACAAGGCGCCTGGAAAGGCTCAATGAGCAATCGGCTTTCTTCGGATTACGTCGGACGAAGCAGCCGGAGAAATTCAGCCGAGATGGCAAAATGCGCCGATTTGTGCTCAACCAATTTACGCCATCGCATGCAGTTTCACATTTGCCCTTCGTTTTCCACCCCGGCCCTGTGTAAAATGGCAGCGGACCAACCGCCGATGTCCTTATCCAGTGATGGTGCCGTGTGATTCGCCCTACGATTCCCGCCGATCAGTTTCCACTGCTCGCTTTGGCGCGCGAAACCGGCGTCTTCAAGCCGATTGAGATCGACGCCCTGGAAGAAGTGCTGAACGACTATCACACGACCAATCATGCGCACGGCCATCGGTCTATCACTTTCGACAACTCCGGCGACGTGCTGGGCTTTGCTTACTACGCTCCGGCGGCCATGACCGACCACACCTGGTATCTTTACTGGATCGCCGTCAGCAAGCGGACGCAGGCCCGCGGCATAGGCGGTGAGTTGCTCGAGTTCGCCGAAGACGACATTCGGCAACGGCAGGGCCGCATGCTGCTGATCGAAACGTCGTCGCTGCCGCACTATGAGCTGACGCGAAAGTTCTACGTCAAAAAGCAGTACCAGGAAGCGGCCATTCTTCCCGACTATTACGCCGACGGCGACAACATGGTCGTCTATCGCAAACGCTTGCGTGTGTAGAATGTAGGGTGCCATAAGATAGAGGTATGAAGCTTATTAAGGTCGCCGCGGCGGTGCTGAATCAAACGCCGCTCGATTGGGACGGCAACAAGGCGCGCATCCTGGCGGCGATCGAGGCGGCCCGTGCTGCCAGAGTCACGCTGCTCTGCCTGCCGGAATTGTGCATCACCGGGTACGGATGCGAAGATGCCTTTCTCTCGCCCGGTCTGCAAAGAACGGCGCTGGAAGTACTGAGCGAGATCGTGCCCGAAACGCACGGCATGATCGTCTCGCTGGGGTTGCCCCTGCTCTATCATCATGGCTTGTTCGATGTGGCTTGCCTGGCGACGGATGGACAAATTCTGGGTTTCACCGCCAAGCGTTTTTTGGCTGGCGACGGCATTCACTATGAGCCGCGCTGGTTTAAGCCTTGGCCGGCGGGGCACCGCGGCCAGGTCACTTGCGCCGGCCGCGATTACCCGGTGGGCGACATCCATTACGACTGCGGGGGACTCAAGATTGGCTTTGAAATCTGCGAAGACGCGTGGGTGGCCAATCGGCCCGGCAGCGAGCTCGCGCTGCGCGGCGTCGACGTCATCTTGAATCCCAGCGCCAGCCACTTCGCTTTTGGCAAAGCGGAAATCCGCCATCGCTTTGTGCTGGAAGGCTCCAGGGCCTTCGGCGTGAGCTACGTTTACAGCAACTTGCTGGGCAACGAGGCCGGCCGCGCCATTTACGACGGCGGCGCGCTCGTCGCGTCGGGCGGCAAACTGCTGGCCGCAGGCCCGCGATTTTCCTTCGCCGACTTCCAGCTCACCAGCGCCTTGATCGACGTCGATGCCACGCGCATGGTGCAGTCGCGAACCGGTAGTTTCCTGCCCAGTGTCGAAACGGAGACCGATTGCCTGCGCGCAGCCTTCGCGTTTCCGGCCCTCGTGCCCGAGGCCGAGGCCACGCCGATCGCTGGCTGGGAACGAGGCGCCTTCGTCAAGGAGGAAGAGTTTGCGCGGGCGATTAGTTTGGCGCTGTTCGATTATTTGCGTAAGAGCCGTTCGCGCGGGTTTGTCGTGTCGATTTCCGGCGGCGTTGATTCGGCCGCCGTATCGTGCCTGGCAGCGATGGGCCTCGAACTGGCTTGGGACGAGCTGGGGTCGGAGGGAATCACGCGGAAATTGTCTTATTGGCCGGCGGCCGGCGAAACAAGCTCACTGGCTGAGCTGATTCAGCGGCTCTTGACGTGCGTTTACCAGACAACCTGCAATAGTTCACAGACCACGCGCGACGCCGCACACGGCGTGGCGACGGCAATCGGCGCCCAGTTCCTGGAGTGGAACGTCGATGAACTGGTACAGAAATATACTGCGATCGTGTCGCAAGCCATTGGGCGCGAGCTCGATTGGCAATGCGACGACCTGGCACTGCAAAACATTCAGGCCCGCGTGCGCTCGCCGGGCGTGTGGCTGCTGGCGAACCTGCGGGGCGCCCTATTACTCTCGACCAGCAATCGCTCGGAGGCGGCCGTGGGTTATGCCACGATGGACGGCGACACCAGCGGCGGTCTCAGTCCGATTGCCGGCATCGACAAAGCGTTCTTGCGCCGCTGGCTCGTTTGGCTCCAAGAGCGCGGCCTCGATGGCCTCCGGCCGGTTTCCTCCTTGGCCGCCGTGAACTGCCAGGCGCCGACGGCCGAACTGCGACCGCTGGCCCGCTGTCAGACCGACGAAGACGACCTGATGCCTTACGAGCTGCTCGACGAGATCGAACGGGCGGCCATCCGCGACAAGTACACACCCTTGGAAGTATTGTTGAGGGTCCGGGCGAGATTCACGCAATACACCGTCGAGCAGCTTGCCTTCTGGGTCGAACGTTTTTTCCGGCTGTGGTGCCGCAATCAGTGGAAGCGCGAGCGATACGCACCCTCCTTTCACGTCGACGACGAAAATCTCGATCCCAAAACCTGGTGTCGTTTCCACATCCTCTCCGGCGGCTTTGAACGCGAGCTGGCCGAGCTGCGGCAGTACGTAACGGGAGGGTTCAGGGTTCAGGG
>DASSFG010000822.1:0-18165 GCA_035694685.1 Pirellulales bacterium | reverse complement strand
CATCGTTAGGCCGCCATGAGCAAAGGCATTAGCGAGCGGAACTTTCGCAAATCATTGGGCTAAGGAAACGTTATCGTGCTATCGGTTCGACCGAAAATTGCCGAACTGGTTTTTCAGTTGTATGGCCGCTCGCTTCATCCGGAGTTGTTCGAGGTCCATTCGTCGCGCAAGGTGCGGCGGGGCAACTACGAAGCGACCATCAACATTACCAGCGCCGGCCACGTCGTCTGCTGGCGATATCACGGCCTGGTGTTGACGGAGGTGGCCACCGCCGCCCATCATCCTTTGCCGCAGAAACGGCGCTTGCTCAATTACCGATTAAAAGGCGAGCGCACCGACCGCGTGGAATGCCGCGGCGGCGCCACCTATCAGGTCAATTTTCAGCTCGAACCGGTTGAGCCCGAGGTTTTCTGGACCTTCCAACAAGAGCTGTGTCACGACGGCGAACGACAGGGCATGCTGCACCGCTTTAACTCCAGTGGGCGGATGGCGTTAGGGGCCCTGAGCTACGTCAATGTCGAAACCCGCAATCGCAGCATGCTGGTGCAGGCGTTTCACACCTTTCCCGACGATTACGCCATCGTCAAGAGCCAGTCGCTTTACGAGATTCCGTGAGAGGGATTTTCGATTTTTCTCTACAAAAAGCGTGCAACGGGCGAAAAAGCCATTACAATAAATGGTTAATCCACTTCGTCGGACAGAGGTCGTGTCATGTCGAGTTCGCCCTGGATGCCGGCGTTTGCCGGTCGAGCCATCCGTGGTTTGCTGCTGGCAGCAGTTGTCTTTGGTTCGGGGACGGTCGCCCGAGGCCAATTCTTTTCGCAGGCGGTAGGCGGCATCTCCGTCGATGCGGCCGGTGTGCTGTCGAACGCGGAGGCCGACCATAATGGCCTGCGGCAGTACTGGTTGGACAACCTGCAACCAGTCGAAGGTGACCTGAACCAACCGTCCAAGCTGCGTAAAATCTCCTTGCGCGGCATCGAGAAAGCTCTCCAGGAGATCGTTCAAACGGAGGGCCGTGTGCCGGACGAATTGCGGTTCTTGGCCGGGTTGCAACGCGTCGAATACGTGTTCGTCTATCCGGACCAGAACGACGTGGTGCTGGCAGGCTATGCCGAAGGTTGGAAAGTCGACGCCCGCGGCAACATGGTAGGCGTGACCACCGGCCGCGCCGTGATGCAGTTGGACGACCTGCTGATTGCCCTGCGAAGCTCGCAGGCCGCCGCGCGAGGCAGCATCACTTGCTCGATTGACCCCAGCGCCGAAGGTCTGGTGCGGGTGCAGAACATGCCTGGCAACGTGTTGACGGGAAGCGTCGCGTTGCCCGGCCCTGATGCCCAAAGCGTGGGCGATGCGATCGCCCGCGAACTGGGGCCGCAAACGATTTCTTTCCACGGCATTCCCGCCGACAGTCGCTTTGCGCACGTGTTGCTCGGGGCCGACTATCGCATGAAGCGGCTGGGCATGAATTTCGATCCCTCGCCGGTGAAGGGATTCACCAGTTATCTCAATTTACTGAAGTCGCTCAATAAGCCAGGCGCGCAAAACTTGCTGCCGCGCTGGTGGATGACGACCAACTATCAACCGCTCTTGACCGACGGCAACGGCCTGGCCTGGCAGTTGCGCGGACAGGGTGTTAAGACCATGAGCGAAGACGATTTTCTGGCCCGCGACGGCAGCCGCAAGCAATCGGGCAAGGCCAGTCCGCTGGCGCAAAAATGGGCCGACCAGATGACGCGCAAGTACAACGAACTTTCGCTCAAGGAACCGATTTTCGGCGAGCTGCGCAATTGCATCGACCTGGCCGTGGTGGCCGCCTTGATCTTCAAAGAAAACCTGGCCGACAAGGCCGGCCTGGCGTTGACGACGCTATTGTCGGCCGAGCAATTCCCCACGCACGAGTACAAAACGCCCAAGCAGATCGACAGCAAGGCCACTGTGGTGGAGGCCAAGTATGGCTACATCATCAGCGCCTCGGGCGGCGTAGAAATCAATTCCTGGGCCGAGGTCGTCAAGAGCGAAGTTTCAGAAGAGCTCGCTCCCTTGCGGACGCACGCCGACGAACAGCGGGGCGACCGTTGGTGGTGGAATTAGCACTTTGGAGTGCGGCGATTTATCGCCGCTTTGGTATGCGGCGGAGCCGCTTTCTTTCGGTTTTCAGCCGTTAACCAAAGCCCAAGAATTCAAAGAAAGGTCGCTCCGCGACCAACGGAAAGCGGCGATGAATTGCCGCACTCCAAAGCTCGAGGCAAAATCGTCGCGCTTGGTGTCACCCGTTGGCGAATTATTTGCCGCCTTTTAACTCCTTCTCTTTTGCCGAGATCTCGCGTTCGAGCTTCTCGATCTCGGCCGTATTCAGATAGCGGATGATGACCTGCTCGGTATCGTCGAAGAGCTTGTCGATCTTTTTCTGCATGCGCTTGTCGTCAGAGACGGCTTGCTGCTTTTGCACTCGGACCTCGTTGATGTAGTCTTCCTGGCGGCCCATCAAACGCAACTCCTCCAGCAAGGCTTTCGCTTCGTCGATCTTGTTTTCTTCGAGACGCGCGCGAATGCGCACGACCGTCACCTGGCGGCGGGCGATCAGGTCGACCAGCCGCTCCTGAATGCCGACGATAATTCCTTCCGCCACCAAACGCACGTCGTCATCGGCCACTTCGGCTTGCATGACCGGCTCCAGTCCGGGCATGATCGGCAGCCTGGCCAACGGCTCGCCGCCATGTTTCACCAACAGGATGCGCACCGGAGTGGCGTCCGACGGCACCAGCAACTTGCCGTCGCCGTTCGTGCGGCCGACGAGCACCGTTTCGGGCGAGCCGGCCGGATGCGCGTAGATGGCATAGCCGGCCAGCGGCCGGGCCGTCTTGGGATCATCGCCGAGCATCCGTGAGTGCAGCTCAAGCTGCGTGGCGCCGCCCGTGGGCCGCACGAGCAGGGCCAAGCGTTCGTCGCGTCCGCGGCTGCGGCCGGTCAGGGGACTGCGCAGGCCGGAGAACATCTCGCAGGTGGCGTCGGTCTCGTCCACGCGCTCAACCACCAGATACGTCCAGTCGATGTTCATCAACTTCTTGAGCTTGCCCTCTCGGTCGTTAAAGCGACGGACGGCGCGGAACACGTCGCCCGGCTGAGTGAAGGAGATGCTGGGGTCGATCGGCGGCAGCGCGCCGGCCCGCAGCTTGAGCGTCACCTGCTTCTCTTCAACATCGTCGATGCGCGCCAGCGGCGAGAAGGCCAGCAGCACCGCCTCGACCACTTCGTCGGGCAGTAATTCACGTTGCGGCGCGACCCGCAACACGGGCGAGCTCGCCAGACGCGCGTGCAGGTCGTAGTCGCGGGCTTCAATCTCGTAGCCTCCGTCAGCCAGCCGCACTACCGCCACGAGCAGCTTGTCAAAGTCGCTTTCGACGAGCGATTCAGGCAAGTCGTCGATGCCCAGCCGCCGTAGCGGTGCGAGGGCCATGGCCTGCAGCTCGGTTGGCGGCGGTTCGATGAAAAGGTTCCAGGCCGACCCGACCGACCTTTCCGCCCGTTCCAGGACACGCGCTTCGATGCGCTGCCTCAAGGCCGGAGTCAATTCGGGTTCAGGCGCCAAGACGAGCATGAACTGGATGCGGTACGGGAGGATTTCCCAGACCGTTGGAGCTGGCGCCGCGGCGCGGGCGGGTTGGGCCGCGGCAAACAGCAGTAGGAGTTGTAGGGTGGGACAAGCGAGCTTGCGAGCGCCGGCCCACCAATTTCGACAAGGAGACAAGGAGACAAGGGGACAAGGAGAATGCCTACAATGCGCAAAGTTCATTTGCTGCACTTCCCTTGTCTCCTTGTCTCCTTGTCTCCTTGTCCTCCCTGCTGGTGGGCGCTTTAACTTCATCTAGTCCTCCGCGGGAACGCGCACCGAGCCCTGCCAGCTTTCCACGTTCTGATAGAGCAGCACGGGCTTGGCGCCAATGCCCTTGAGGCTCTTGTGATAGGCGAAGTGCTCGGGGAATTGCCACAGCGGTATAATAGCCGCTTCGTCGGCGGTCAACTGATGGATACGCTGCAGAATCAGCCGCGCCTCTTGCCAATTGGTAGACCTGGCCAACTGCACAAGCGCCTGCGTCATATAGGGGCTGGCTTGCCCCAGAATTCCCTCGGGACCCAGTAACCGGGCCGCATCGACCAGCGGCTCTTGGGCCGCAATCTCGAGGAACACCAGGTCGTACTCCTTGTCGGTCGGCAACGAAATGCCCGGCCCCAGCTCGCGCAATTCGACCGTGAATTTCAGCGACCTGAGATGCCGTTGTATGCCTTTGCAGGCCTCGCGCGCGATGTCGTTGGCCGGATGCGCAATCACGATCTTGGGGCATTCTTTGAGTTCGGCTTCCCCGCGCTTCTTGGCAGCCTCGTTGAGGTCGTGCAAGGCAACCTGCGACAGGGCAATGGCCAAGCGTGGGTTGCGCTGCCGCTGTTCCACCTGCGTGTTGTACGCATAACGCAAGGGATCGTCGAACCCGTTGCCGATGGGAAACGGCCCGCTCACCAGGCTGCAGCCGGCGAGCGGTTGATCCCGCAGCAGATGGTGCTTGAGCACGAGCTCTCGATCGATGCCATAGGCCAACGCGCGCCGATAACAGCGGTGCTGCATAAACGGCCGGTCCATGTTCGGCGCCAGACAATGGATGGTGGGCAAGGCATACGAGTCGACCACGAATTCGCGATTGGACCGATAGCGCTCGATCTCCCAGGGCGCCAACCGGTCGAGCAAATGCACGCGTCCGCGCTCCATGGCCGTCCAGCAATCGCTGGAGGTCGGCAGGTACCGCTCAACGATTTCCTTGGGCTGGCCGGGCTGACTGCCAAAGTACGATGCGTTGCTGAGAAAGCTGGCTTCGGTGGGTTTAACTTCGTCCATCGAATAGGGCCCGATGGCGTCGCTCGAGGCGCCGGCCTTCCGCGGCGCCACCGGCGTTTCCAGCAGGGCCAGCGGCTGCACGTACGACCAGCGCAGCTCGGCGTCGACCTGGAAGACGTCTTGCACGCTCACGCCGCCGAACAAGTCGGCCCAGGTCGGCTCGAAGCCGGGCTGGCGCGGGTCCGCCAAGGCCGACAACTGCCGCGCCACGTCGTAACCGGTGAGATGGTCGCCGTCGGCCGCGGCCTTTACGTCGCGCTTCAGTCGAAAGATCAAGCGGCGGCCGATGTCGGTGCGCTCCACTTCTCCGAAGGGGCACGCATATTCGCCGCCTTCGGCCCCGGGACCGGTGAACTCCAACAACAAGCGGTGCAGCAAGCGGCCGTCGCGGCGCGCCGACCAGCTTACCAGCCGCGGCTGTTCCACGGGCGGCGGCGGCGCGGTCACACCGACGATGATGCGGGGCCAGGCGGCGTAGATGTCGTCGAAAAACTTCTTCGCCTCGGTCAGGCGGGGCCAGATGAAGAGCACACGCTGGGCCTTCTCCCACGCCTGGCGCGGCTGGCCCGCGGCAATTTGCTCGCGCCCCGCTGCAATCAGTTGCCTGGCCTCGTCAGCCCATTGCTCATGGAACTTCGTGACTACTGCGTTCTGGGGAAACTTCTTGGCCAGCCGGCCAATCAGCCGCCGCGCCGCGGGATAATCGTCGGCCGCCAGGTACGGTTCGGCCAGCTTTTGAGTGGTGGCCCCTAGCGCAGCCGGCAATTTCGCGTAATTTGGATCGACCTCGTAGAGCTGATTCAACAGCGCATAGGCGTTTTCGAATTTCTCCTGGCGGTGCCAGTAGCCGGCGTCTTCATAGAGGTAGTCGCCCAGTGCGGCAGTCAGGCCTTCGATATTCGGATATTTTTCCTTGAGAAACTGAAAGTAGTCGTAAGCCTCGTCGAACTTGGCCGGGTTTTCTTTCCCCTCGCGCACCAGCTCGCGGGCCTTTTCCAGCACCATGTATTCATAGAGCCTGACCTCGGCGATGTCGCCCCAGCGGACCTCATAGTCTTCCGTGGGATCTTCGACCTGGCGGACGATGAGCTTCTCGACCTTTCGCTTCGACTTCGGATCGATCGGCCGCCGCTTGGGCAAGTCGATCGGCCTGATCTTGATGACGGTGCCTTCTTCATCGTTGAGAACGATTTCATCGTAGGCTTCGTCGTCGATGATTCGCGGCGGCGTCTCGTCGATCGTTACCTGCTCCTCAGCCGGTTGAAAGGCAAAGGCGGTCGCGCAGACCGTAAACGACGCAGCGAGCCACAAAACGAATGACCTGGCCGGCATCACGAGCGACGCGCGCAATACACCTTTTCGGATTTCGTCATTCGTCATTCTTTCGTCATTCGTCATTTTCAGAGACATCCGTTGTTCGTGGCCCATCGTCACGGCCGGGCGACGACAAACAACGCTCCGCCTTTGGCGGCCAGGAGCAAACGTTCGCCTAAGGCAAATGGACCGGCGGCGAGCGGCTCGCCAAGATCGACCACACCCTGTTCTTCGCCCGACGCCAAGGCAAGTTTGCACAACCGCCCTGTTTTTGTCGGTATGAGCACTGAGTCAGCCGCAAGGAGCGGCGTGCCCGATAACGGACCGTGCTGCACGTCGGCCTGCCATACCAGCTCCTGTTTGTCATTCAAGCAGAGTAATTGGCCGGCAAGCGTGGAGACAAGCACGTGAGAGCCGGCCGAATACGGACCCCAAGCAACGGGCGCGGCCAGCGTCCACGACTTGCCTGGTGAAAGGCTCCTGGTATTCGCCTCGCCAAGCCCAAACGCCACCAGCTCATTCCGCCCATTGACGGCATACAGAGTGTTTCCGGCCACGGCCAGCGGTGCGATGATCGGCCCAGTCAATTCCGCCTCGGCGATGGCAGCTAAATGCGCCTCGGGCTTGTCGGAGACCGCCAGGCGATAAATCTTCGACTCGCCGTCCGCCAGCAGCGCTTCGTCGCCGACGACGAGCGGGGTGCTCCAGCGATATTCCGCCCCACGGCCTACGCGCGGCTGGAAGGGTTGCAGTAGATTTCTTCCGGTGGCGGGGTCAATGACCGTCACCTGTCCCTGCCGGCCCGGCGCCAACAACCCGCCGTGAAACGCGACCGCCGGCGCCGCCAACCGATCGGGCAGCGTCACCCAATGTTGCCCGCCTGTGCCGTTCGCCACCCAGGCCCGCGACCCTACCGCCGCGCTAGAAACGGCCGCGCCGCCATCGGCCAGCGAGGTGGCGCTAACAGGGCCAGTGAAGGCGTCAGACAGATCACCCGGCGCGGCCTGGGCATTTTTCACGCCCGTCTGCGACACTTCCTGGGGCGAGATGGCAAACAGCGCCCCGACTCGATTAAACAGCAGCATGCCGCCGGACTTGGCATCGCCCAACGGCGCGCCGGCAGGCGGGGCCGCCACGCGCGTTTCCCAATAACGGCCGCTGTCGGCGGCGTTGACGGCGCTCACCGCCACGTCGGGCTGGTTGCCATGCCGCCGCGCGTGGAACAGCACTCCACCGACCAGGCTCGGCTGTTCAATGAAGATGTCGCCTTCGTCTTTGGTCGACCGCGGCTCGAGCTTGCCGCGCGAGGCCAACACGTCGTACTTGACAATGCCGTTGCCCGCGATCCAGAGCTGCGTGTCTTTGAGTAGTGGGTAACGAACGAGCGGCGGTCGATCGTCGGCGGGCCTCTCTGCCACTTTGACCAGGGGCGGGCCGGGATCGGGCGGATTGATTTCGAAGCTGTAAATCGCGCCGCGGTCGGTGGCCGCCACCAGCGTGCGGCCCGACGCTTCCAATGGAGCCAGCACGTGCCCGGTGAGCGTCATGGCCTCTTGAGCCTGGCGGATGTTCGCGCCATTGTCATCGGCCATCAGGATGTGCAGCAGAGAGTCATGAGCGCCGCGATCTTCAACGACGAAGATGTATGGGCTGACCACCGCAGGCGGCACGTGAACGCTCTCTGGTTCGTGCCCTAGGTAAAGTACCTCCTGGCATTGAAAGTTCGACGCCGAGAGCGCGAACAAGTTCGAGTTTTCGCCGAGCTGGTAACACGTTTGCCCGCGTGAATCGAAGGCCGGGCCGACTCGCAGGCCCTGCGGCAGCTCCACGTAACCCGGCGAATTGCCGGTTTCCAGTTCAATCGTCACGAGCTTGCCTTGCCGCGTCGCCAGCCATACCTGCTCGCGGGCGACGACGGGGTGAGCGTCGAACGGTTCTCCCACGGCATGCCGCCATTTGAGCTTGCCGCTGCGGCGCTCGACACGCAGCACCTCTTGCCGCTGTGAGTCGACCAGCAAAAGGTCGCTCTCGGCATCGACGCCGATCGGCCGCGGTACGTAGGTCGTATCGTAGCCGACGAAACGCCGCCAGAGCACCTGCCCGGTGTCGGCCTCGAAGGCGAAAACGGCCCCGCCGGCCAACATCTGCACGACTTGGCCCGTCACGCCGGGAGCATTCTTGCCTTGCCGGTCGGCCATGACCACCTCGGCCTCGACCGGCGACTGGGCATCGGCTGGTGCGGCGGGCCGCGCTTCGGCCTTGTAGACGACGGCGGCTTTTTCCGCCTTTGAGAGCGAAATGACGGCGGCCTGTAGATCTTCGTTGCCCGCCAGGTTGGGGTATCGTTTCAGCAGGTCCTTGCGAATGTCGTAGGCGCGCTGCGGAGCGCCTTCGGCGATCGACTTTTCGATCCCCGCGACGGCTTCTTTGAGGGCCGCGTCGCGCCCCATCGTATGCCTGGTCCGCTCCAAGGAGGCCCGCACTTCAGCCAGTTCTTGCTCGGGGCGCAACGTCTTGCGGATGTATTTGTCGATCAGCTTGAGGGCCTCTTCCGTCTCGTCCAACAGATGGGCGTCCTGTTTTTCGGCCGCTTGCTTGGCCAAGCCCTGCGCAATCTGCGGCAACAGCGACCGCAATTCGCCCTGCGCCTCTCCGAACTTCTCCTCGGGGGAGATTTCCTGGATCACCTCCTTGGCCGTCGCGAGTGTCTTGGTGTAGTCGCGAGCGCCTTCCACCGCCTGGCGCAGACGCGCCAGCCCCCGGTGGACCCGCGCCGCACCTGCTTCGGCGTGGTCCGGGTATGCCTTCAAGTACTTGTCATAGAGCTCAATCGCCTGGGTGTACGAACCCGCTTTCCAGGCGTCTTCGGCCTGCTTGAACATTACGTCGCCGCTCAAACGGCTCCAGCGGAAATAAAAGAAAGCAATGGCAATGATCACCAGCAACAATCCACCGCCGCCAAAGAGCATGAACGGCGTATCCCAGACGCTCCGCTCGTGGCCGGCGGCTTTCTTCTCTTTCTGGTCTCGCCGCCGTTCGCGGGCCGACGGCTCGGCCTCGTAAGGCGATTGAGCGGCCGCGCCGAAAATGTCCGGTCCGCCAGCGTCGAATACTTCGGCTTCTTTCGGCTCGCGCTTGGCCGCCGGTCGTTTGTTCGGCGGCGGATCTTGCTTGGGAGTGCCTGCCCAACGCGCCGCGGGCTGCTTCGCCGGCTGGGTTGGTGAGGGGGCGCGCCCGGGCTGCGCGGCCTGTTGCGCGTCGTCGAGCGGGAACAACTCCAGATCGTCGTCGTCCTCGGCGGGCGGCGGCGCAGGTCGTCTCGTCGGCTTCTTTGCCCCCGGCGGAACAGCCGGCGGCTCTTCAAACAGCTTGAGATCGTCGTCATCGGCGGGCGCCGGTTTGCCCGCCGCGGCGGCCGCGCCGCCGGCGCGCGCCAACAAGCGCCGGCCCTGCTCCGATGTGACGTGCTCTTTCTGCACCAGCCACTTGACCGCCGATTTCAAGTCGACCGGCTGGCGAGACTTTTCCAATCGCTCGCGCAGCTCTTCCACCACCTCGTCGGCCACGAGGTTACTTTGTTCGATGGTGGCTATGATCTGGGAAATGTCGGGCATAAGTTGATTGCGATCGCGCTTTAGCGCTGGACTACCAATGATAATGACGAATGACCAATGACGAATGACGAATGAATGACGAAGTCCGAATGACGAAGACGCCCGCGGGAGCCATTCGTGCTTCGTCATTCGTGCTTCTTTCGTCATTCGTCATTGGTCATTCCTCATTTCCTCAGTGAGTCGATTTCCTCAGTGGGTCGGCACGATTCCCCATCTTACCATTCCGGATGGTCTAAAAATCGTCGTCGTCGCCGCCGCCGCTCGCCAGGCGCACGTCGTCGAGACCGGCGGCCGTACCCATGTCGAGACACATCACTACTTTCTCATGCCGCGCCTCGGGACTGGCCATGACGAGCAGCTTCGACGGACCTTCTGAATCGGTACCCTTGCCGCCTTGTCGTGCGTCCTTGAGCTTGGCCAGCAAGTCCTGCTCGCTGGTCGCTTCCGAATCGTCGACCCAGACGGTGCTGTCGCGGTCGATGCGGATGATGATGTAGTCGTCGTCCTGGTCCAGCTCTTCCATCGTGCGGCTTTGCGTTGCGGCCTCGGAAGGATCGGGCGTGGGTATGTGAATCGACTTTTGCAAGGCAAACGCCGCCGTCACCATGAAAAAAATCAACAACAGAAACGTCACGTCGACCATGGGCGTCATGTCGAGCCCGTCGTCCTGCGGACCTGAAGGCCGCGCCCCGATCACCGGCTCCTGATCTCCGCTCGCCGGGACCGCCGCCGCGGAGGCCGTCACGCCGATCGTCGGCGCGGCGTGTACGATCTCCAACTCGTCGGGCGAGGGAATTGGTTGCACCGCGCCGCAGCCGGAACATTGCACTTGCCGCCCGACGTACTCCTCCGGCGCTTTCAGCCGCTTTCCGCAATTGCCGCAGTTGAATCGAATCATACCCGGTGCTTTATCACTTCGACTCCATCACGGCCAGATTCAGGTTGACTCCCTCGATACCGCCGGCCGCGGTGGCCACGCGCGATACGTCGCGGTGCAACACTCCCTTCTCGGCCTTGATCAAGACGTTCGGCTTGCCGGTGGCCAGCCCTTCTTCGATCGCTTGCTTGATCTGGGCCTCTTGCTCTTCGGGCGTACCCGCGAGCGGCTGGCCCACCTTGCCATCAGCCAGATAGATTTCGCCCTTGCCCTCGCCCGCGTCGGCCACGGAGATGATCACCGAGTCTTGAATGCTGACGCCCACGCCGTGCTTGGCCGGCACCAGGTCGAGGGCCGTTTGGGCGTCGGGCGTGGAGGTCACCGTGAAGAAAATCAGCAGCAAGAAGGTGCAGTCGATCATCGGAGTAATGTCCATCTCCGTGTCTTCGACCGCCGGCTTGCGCGGCTTGATCGGCGGCTCGTCCGGGTCGTCGTGCGGGTTATAATGGGCTTCGAACTCGTTGGTCATTGCGGCACCGTTCAGACTGGCTGGTGTTCCAGTGCCGCCTTGAACACCTCCATGAAGCGGGCCAGTCCGTCGCCCACCAGGTCTTCCATTTTTCGAGTGCGAATCTGAACGGAGGCCAGCACCAGGCTGAGCGGAATGGCGATCGTCAGCCCGACGAAGGTCGTCACCAAGGCCAATGAAATGTCACCGGCCAGGTGTGTGGCATCCACCTTCTCGGAGCCCGCCAATTTGCCAAAGGCCGCCATCATGCCCAACACCGTTCCCAGCAACCCGAGCATCGGCGCGCTTTTGATCATCGTCACCACCCAGGTGATGCGATATTCCATTTCAGCGAGCACGTCGCGCGCGAAGCGGTCGGCAATGAGTTGCTTGACCTTATTGTAGCCCAGATCGCGATTGTTGATCGCCAGCAGCATGAGCTGGGGCACGATCTTCGAGTTCTCTTCGCACATTTCGGCGGCTCCCTCGAAGTCGCCTGCGTTCACCGCTTCGAGCGTTGGTTCGAGCCATTCGTTCTGCTGGTCCTCCGTCTTGAAGCGAATCTGCGCCAGCCGCCGCCAGACGACAATGATGCAGAAGGCGCCCCACAGCGCATCGAACGCTTGCAGCGCGTAAATCGAATTGCCGGCAAATTCAACGAGTTGATTCATGCACAGTTCGTAGGAAAACTAGAGATAAGTCTGGTCCATTACGTAGAATTCGTAACCGCGGCCCGCCGGCCGCACGCCGAAGCGAGTCTTGCGGATCGTCGAAGCGTCGCGGCCCTTGTAGTCGTGTTCCAGGTGCAACAGCAATTGCTCCGTCTCGTCCGGGTAAAATTGCAGCACCACCTTGCCCGCAGCGGGAATGCCCGCCTTGGCGATCAGTTCGCGGTCGGCTTCTTTCAAGCGGCCCTGCTTCCACGACATATAGAGCCTTTTTTCCTGGCCGCTGGGACCAGTGTAAACATCGGGCTTGCCCTTCGACAGGTTTTTGGCGTAGGTGACGCGTCCCGGTCCGTAGACGCCCAACTCAATTTTGAAGAAGTCGAGTTGGCGCGCATAAACGTCCAACGTGTTGCCGTCGCCGAAGCTGATTTCCCCGCGCATGTGGGGGGGGATGCCGGGCTTGCCCGGGCCAAAACCGTATCCGGGGCGGTTGCCGGTGCCTTCTTGCTTGCCGCCACCCTTGTTGGGCGTTTCTTCCTCGCTGTCGGTCGGGTCGTCGAGATCGGCCTCACGCAGGGCTACGGCCTCGAGCACAGTTTGCAGCGTCTCTTGCAGGTCAGGTTCGGTCAAATCGCTTTCCGCGGCAATGTCTTGTGGGGTGGGCGAATCGAGCTGCATGCTCTCACCCACGAAACCGCTTTCCATGCCGCCTCCCACCTGCTCGATTCGCACGGGCACCGACTTCATCGGCGGAAACAGCACCCGCATTCCCAACCAGGCCATGAACAAGCAAAAGGCCACCGACCCCAGCAAGATCAGCAGCGCCAACAGCATGCTGGCGACCTGCTCATAGGCCGAGACCTGGGCCGATTGTCCAAGCTTAACCGGGCGGCGGATTGTGGCGGAACGGGCGGCCGTCGACACGCTAGACCTGCTGAAAGAATTACTTTGCTGCCCGAGGGTCGGCAACGTCGTGCAAGCGCAGACTTGCCTGGCCCGGCAGCGGGGAGTTGGCTCTCTTCTCGAACTTGAAATTTAACCGTGCGGAAATGGAGTGTCAAGTTGCGCCGCCGGGCACAAGTTATTGCTTTGAAGCGGCTTGGCACAATTTTGGTCCAAAAAATGATTGCAGCCGGACGGAAAGCATTGCCGAAATACGGGGCACGAGAACGGTCGCTTTGATCGGCAACCAACAGAGGAGAGACAACATGGGTAAGACCACTCGCACTCGCCGCACGCTTATCGCCGCGGACATGGCCCGCATGCTCCGCGAGTTGCAGCAGGCATCGACAGAAGCGGCCTCCACGCGACCGACGCCACGTTCGCGTATTGCCAGCAGCCGAACGCTTGTCGTCAAAGGCAAATAGCCCGGCGAAGTTTGATTTTCGCGGACCTTCCGTGCGCTCCTGTCGCCGCGTATCATCGCGGAAGTCGGCTGACGGCTTTTCTCCAGGAGTTTGCGATGTTGCCCGCCAAGGTGTTCGTTACCAGAGAGATTCCAGCGGCGGGACTTGACCGCATTCGCGCGGCTTGCCAGGCCGACGTATGGCCGGAAGCATTGCCGCCGCCACGAAAAACGCTGCTCGCGAAGGTGCGCGGTTGCCTGGGCGTGGTCACGCTGTTGACCGACAAGGTCGATGCGGAATTCATGGACGCCGCCGGTCCGCAACTTAAGGTGGTCAGCAACTATGCCGTCGGCTTCAACAACATCGACGTGGCTGAAGCGACGCGGCGCCGCATCCGCGTCGGAAACACGCCCGGCGTGCTGACTGAGGCAACAGCCGACCTGGCCTTCGCCTTGTTGATCTCGGCGGCGCGGCACGTGGTGGCGGGGCACCAGTATGTTCTGGCCGGAAACTGGAAGACGTGGGAGCCGTTGGGACACATCGGACAAGATCTTTGCGGCAAGACGATCGGCATCGTCGGCATGGGACGCATCGGCTACGCCATGGCCAAGAAATGCTTCGGTGGTTGGGACATGCGCGTGCTCTACCATGACCACTTCCGAAGCGAAGCGGCCGAGAAAGACTTCCATGCCACGCAGGTCGACTTCGATACGCTGTTGGCCGAGTCGGACTTTGTTTCGGTGCATGCCGATCTCAACCCGACCACGAAAGGCATGTTCAATACGGCGGCGTTCAAGAAAATGAAACGCACCGCCGTGTTCATCAACAGCGCGCGGGGACCGTTGCACGTGCAAAGCGACCTGTATCATGCGCTGAAAAACGGCGACGTTTTCGCAGCCGGTTTGGACGTTACCGATCCCGAACCGCCTAGCCTGGACGATCCGTTATTGCAGTTGCCCAACGTGGTGATTGCCCCTCACATCGCCAGCGCAACGGTATCGAGCCGCAATGGCATGGCGGAAATCTGCGCCGACAATCTTCTCTTGGGCTTGGACGACAAGCCCCTTCGCGCCTGGGTCAACCCTCCGGATTGACATTTGCGCTTCTTTCAAGTTTTGGCAACAAACCGGTCAACAGCGCCCCGGCGAGCGGGAGGCGGAATCCCTCTTTGTTCGACACATCTCAAATCGCGCCGTGTAGGGCGGCGGCCTTTGGAGTGCGGCGATTCATCGCCGCTTTCGCCGGTCGCGGAGCGACCTTTCTTCTTTCGACCCGGCCGCTTTTCTTGGCCGGCGATCGAGGTGGCAAAAGAAAGCGGCTCCGCCGCGAACCAAAGCGGCGATAAATCGCCGCACTCCAAAGAGGGTGCAAATTCTTTACGACAGCTTCGCCAAAGCGTCCATCGCTTGCTTGGCTGCCTGAACGCCGCCGAGTTGGTCGGCGAGCTTCTTGGCGGCAATCAAGGCGTCGAGTGAAATGCTCGTTCCAGCGGTGGCGTGCGTGGCGCGGGCCGAATTCGTCCCTGCACGGGCGGACTTGCGTCCACGGCGACGGCGCCGCATGCCCATGGTCTTCAACACTTGCCCGACCTGCGCGAAGCTGACCTCGATTCCCTCCGCACGTAAAGCGGCGATCACGTCGCGCGGACGCACTCGCTTGCCCATGCCCTGTGCCACGCGGCGAATGGAATCGGCCTTGCGTTCGTCGCCCGCCGTTTCCATAGAGGCAAAGGCCGGCGACGCGGACATACGCACGGCTTTCCTACCGGGCTTGCCGGGCCGGCGGCCACGTCGAGGGCCGTCTTTGTATTTGATTTTCTGGGCCAACGCCTGGGAAATGCCGTACTGCTTCAAATCGTCCACGATCTGGGCAACCGGCGCCGTTGGATTGCCCTTCAGGTACTCGCGCACAATGTCGCTCTTGCTGGCGCTCTCGATCGGCTTTGCTTTTGCCATGCCAAGTAAACTCCGCATTGAATTAAAAACGCCCACTCGTTAGTCCAAAAGCATAGTCCGTCGAGGCGTGCTTGGCAAATCGTCCTAAACGTACGGGCGTTGACGAACGGCCCTTTTACCGCGACGATGAAGCTTTACGATACGGTGAGTGGACCCTCGCCCTGTATCACAACGCCATCCACCACCGTAACCGCGCATGCCCCGTCGCCTGGAACTACTTAGAAACATCGGCATTGTGGCCCACATCGACGCCGGTAAGACCACCGTTACCGAGCGGATGCTGTACTACGCCGGCGCTACCCACCGCATGGGAGAGGTCGATAAAGGGACCACCGAGACCGATTTCGACCCCGAAGAGCAACAGCGCGGCATCACCATCTATTCGGCCAGCGTCAGCTTTCCGTGGAAAGAATTCGAGTTCAACCTGATCGATACGCCAGGCCACGTCGATTTCACCGCGGAGGTCGAGCGGAGCTTGCGTGTACTCGATGGGGGCGTGGTAGTGTTTAGCGCCCGAGAGGGTGTTGAGGCGCAAAGCGAAACGGTGTGGCGGCAGGCCGACCGTTATCAAGTACCCCGCGTGGCCTTTATTAACAAGATGGACCGCGAAGGGGCTGATTTCTATGGTACGGTCGATGAAATTGCCGAGCGTCTGGAAGCCAACCCGGTGCCCATACAGATCCCCGTAGGTGTCGGACCGCCACACATGCCAGGGGCGTTCCGCGGTATTATCGACCTCGTGGGAATGAAGTTTCTTTCCTTCACTCCCGAGAGCCTCGGCAAAGAGGTGGTCGAGAACGACATTCCTGACGATCTCGTCGACGAGGCCAGGCTGTACCGCGATCAGATGCTGGAGAAGCTCTACGATTATAGCAACGAGCTGATGGAGCTGGCGCTCGCCGAGGAAACGGTCCCTGAAGAGCTCGTGCGGCGCGTGCTGCGCGAAGCGACCACGCACCGGTTGGTGGTGCCGGTGCTCTGCGGCTCGGCGCTCGACCACGTCGGCATTCAGCCGTTGCTCGACGCGGTGGGACATTATCTGCCAAGTCCGCTCGACCGCCCTCCGGTCAAAGGAACCGATCCTGAGCAGCCCGAACGAGAGCTGACACGCAAACCGTCGAACGACGAACCGTTCTCCGGCCTGGTGTTCAAAGTGGTGGCCGACAAGCATGGCGACCTGCACTTCGTGCGGATTTACTCCGGCGTACTGAAAGCAAACACCCGCGCTTACAACCCCGGCAAAGACAAGAAGGAAAACGTCGCCCAGCTCTGGCACGTGCAGGCCAGCCGCAAGGAGCAAGTGCCGCAGGCCGAAACGGGCGATATCGTGGGCATCATCGGCCTGCGGAACTCAGTCACCGGAGATACGTTATGCGACGCCAAACAGCCGATTTTGCTGGAGTCGATTCAATTTCCCGAAACCGTCATTTCCATGGCCATCGAGCCCGAGACTTCGGCCGAACGCAAAAAGCTGGCCGACACCTTGGAGATGCTCAAGCGGCAAGACCCGACGTTTCGCGCCTCGACGAGCGAAGAGACCGGGCAAACGCTCATCAGCGGCATGGGTGAGCTACACCTGGAGGTGATCAAGCACCGTCTGCTGCGAGATTTCAACCTGAACGTCAAAGTCAAGAAGCCGCAAGTCAGCTACCGCGAAACGATCAAGCAGGCGGTAGAAGTGATTGGCGAGTGCAATCAACATGTCGCCGGAGCGCCGTTGTTTGCCCGCGTGACGATTCGCATGGAGCCACAGCACGGCGGCGAGCGAGCAGTGACGGTCTTTCCCAGCAGTACCGAGGGGATTCCACCCGAATTTTTGTCCGCCGTGCTCGACTCACTTTCGCAGGAGGCGGAAGGGGGCGGCTCGCTCGGCTATCCGCTGATGAAGGTCAAGATCAATGTACTCGGCGGCCAGACGAGCGAGACCGGCTCGAATGACATCGCCTTCCGCCGGGCGGCGGCCGACGCCTTCCGCACAGGACTACGAGAGGCGGGCATCGTACTCTTGGAGCCGATCATGAAGCTGGAAATCCTCACGCCCGAGGAGCACCTGGGCGACATCGTGAGCGACTTGCAGCAGCGTCGCGCAATGATTACCGAAACGCTCGTGCGTGGTCGCAACACGATCATCGAGGCCGAGGCGCCGCTCGCCAATCTTTTTGGTTATTCCAGTGCCATCCGCAGCCTCAGCCAAGGCCGCGCCTCCTGCTCGATGGAACCGACCGCCTACGGCCCCGCACCCGAAGAAGTTTTGCAGGCGTTTATGTAGCAATCTATAATGCAGCAAGGGTCCACTTGATTGCAAAATGTGAAGAGGTCATCATGCAACGAATTATCGTGGACGAAAATCAGGCCGAGGTTATCCGAACCGCCAGGCAAAAGGTGGAAGTCCGCGACCCAACTGGTGAAGTGATCGACTACATTATGCCCGAGCCGAGCGAGGAGGATCTTGCCCGGGCGCGGCAGAGAGTGGAGGAAAGAAAGTGCCGCAAATCACAGTGACTGCGGAACAGGCAAGGTTGATTGCCAACGCTCAAGACGGGGTCGAAGTTTGCGACTCGGCCGGTCGGGTTCTCGGTCACGTCGGTCCGCCGGTTCCGCCGGAAGAGATTGAAATTGCCAAGGCACGCATGAATTGGCCGGGGCCTTGGTACACCACCGAGCAGGTTCTCGCCCATCTCGATTCGTTGGACGAGAAATGAGCCATTTCCGCCTGCATTGGCAGCCGCGTGCTCTTGACGATCTGGCGGATATTTGGATCAAGGCATCCGGCCGTGCCGCGGTGAATATGGCTGTGGACCTACTCGAAGCCCAACTCGCTGAGGATCCTATGGCCTGGGGCACACAGCTTTCCGAAGGATTGTACCAGATCAGCATTCGACCGGTTCGGCTCCTGTTTACTTGCGATGCCAACCAGCACACCGTGAAGGTTCTTCATGCGCGACGATGGCCGGCAAACTAATGGGAAGCAGCAGACAATGATCGAAGGATT
>DASSFG010000821.1:0-10266 GCA_035694685.1 Pirellulales bacterium | reverse complement strand
CGCATCGACGCCGTTGAGATCTTTCACGTAGGCATGCCGCTGATCTATCCCTGGCGCACCGCCTACGGCGACGACCACGTGGCCGAATCGGTGCTCGTGCGCATGACGAGCGGCGACCTCACCGCCTGGAGCGAGTCGAGTCCGCTGGCCGCTCCCTGCTACAGCCCGGAGTGGGCGGGCGGCGTATTTACCTGCTTGCGAGACTGGCTGGCGCCGGCCGTCGTCGGCCACTACGTCGATTCGGGCGCCGATTTGCAACAGCGCCTGGCCCACTTCAAGGGCAACTATTTTGCCAAGGCGGCGCTCGACAACGCCTGGTGGATCCTGGAGGCGAAGCGCCGCAATCTGCCACTGCACCGACTGTTGGGGGCCACGCGCGACCGGGCCGACGTAGGCGCCGATTTTGGCGTGATGGATTCCATCGGCGAGCTGATTGCGGCCATGCGCGGCGCCGTCGAGGCCGGCTTTACGCGCATTAAGCTCAAGTTCCGACCGGGGTGGGACCTTTCGGTATTGCGCGCCGTGCGGCTGGAGTACCCTGGCATAACCGTCCACGTCGACTGCAACGCCGCCTTCCGCATGCGGCACTTCGATCTGCTTTGCCAGCTCGACGACTTCAACCTGGCCATGATCGAACAGCCTTTGGCGGCCGACGACTTGATCGACCATGCCCGCTTGCAGGAGGCGATTCGCACGCCCATCTGCCTGGACGAAAGCGTCTCGTCAATCGAGCAGGCCGAACAAGCGATCGATTTGGGGAGCTGCCGGTGGATGAACGTGAAACCGGGGCGCGTGGGCGGCTTGACCAACGCCATCGCCATCCACGACCTTTGCCGCGCAGCGAACGTCGGCTGCTGGGTAGGCGGCATGCTCGAAAGCGCCGTCGGCGCCCGTATCTGCATTGCTCTGGCCATGCTCGACAACTTCACCTATCCGGCCGACATTTTTCCGTCGAGCCGGTTTTATCACGAAGACCTTGGCCGGCCGGCGGTGGAACTGACGCGCGATTCACAAGGCCGCCCCCAGGTGGAAGCGCTCAACGAACCGGGCATCGGCACGGAGCCCGACGCGGCCCTACTCGAGCGATTCTGCCGCGCTCGAGCGAGCGTCCGGCGGCGAGAGAGCCAGTAGCTCGCGCAGCGATTCGGCCGCGGCCTGGTTCGAGGGATCGAGGTAGAGGGCCGAACGGTACCAACGGCGAGCGTCGGTGAAATGATGGAGTTGACGGGTAATGCGACCTAGCTCCAGCCGCAAGCCAACGTCGGCCGGCTCGAGCGACGCTTTATCGCGCAGATTGGCAAAGCGCTCTTCGAGTTGCGTGAGCTCCGCCGCCTTTCGCCCTGCCTCAGCAGCCTCGTCCTTGCGGCCGAGCCGCTGCCAGACTGCCGCGAGCTGATACCATGCTTCGACGCGCGCCGGCTCGGCGGCCACCACCTTTTCAAGGCAGGCGAGAGCGGCTTTGTGTTCTCGCCGTTCAAAGCGTATCTTGGCCTCGAGCAACAGGGCCTTGACTTGTTTGGGCTTCATGTCCACAGCCTGGAGGCAATCGCGAAGCGCTTCGTCGGTGCGGCCCAGGTGAGCATTCGCGTAAGCCCGGATCGTCAGCGCGTCGGAGCCTGGTTCGCACAGCTCCAAGGCTTTCAGCGCCTCTTCGTCTTTTCCCAGCGAATACAGGCATTCGGCGATTTCCAGGTGAATCAGGTTCGCATCGGTTTGGTCAGGATCGCGCCGCAGCGACTCTCGAAAGGCGGTGACAGCATCTTCGAATGCGCTTTCTTCCTTGGCTAATAGTCCTTCCAAACGCAACGGGCCGGGATCGTCAGGCGCCGCCTCGGCCGCGAACTGCAAATATCGGCGCGCCTCGTGGTTGGCGCCTAGATCGCTGTAAGCGATGCCCAGCCAGCGCAAAGCATCGGCGTTGCGGGGGGAGAGCTCGATGGCCAAGGTCCATGCCTCGCCGGCAGCGGTGAATCGACCGGTGCGGTACAGGGCCTCGCCGCCCAAGGCCAGTGCCCGAACTTCCGTGGACGGAAATCTCTTGGCGATCTCCAGCCATTCCAAGGCGGCATCACAGCGGTTCTCGGCCAACAATAGCTTGCCCGTCAGCAGGGCCGACTGGGGCTCATAGTCGACATGGCTACGCAGCTCGAGCAGCGCGTATTGCAAAGGCTCGACGCGATCGGCGTCCAGCGCCAGCTCGGCACGACGGTAGGTTGCCGCCGGACGATGCCAAGAGACAAGCGCCAGCCATCCACCAAACACGAGCAATGCGCCGAACCACGACGCCGCACTGCGCAGACGCTCGGATCGACTTGCGACGAAACCATTCATGTTTTCACCACGGTTCATCAATTGGCCGAATTTTGGACGGCCTGCGGCGCCGACTCACCGGCAACGGTCTGTCCGGCCAGGGCGAGATGCGGGGCCGCCAAATCTTCTCGCCCTCCCTCTCGATAATAGCGCGCCAGGGCCTCGTGTGTTTCGGCATGCGTTGGATCGCAACGCAACGCGGATTGCAGCCAACTGAAGGCCTCCTTGCGGGCACCGCCGTCCAAGGCCATCAATCCTGCCTGACAGCGGAATTGCGGATTTGTCGGGTCGCTCATGATTTCGCCTACCAGATCGACGTAACGCGTGTAGTCGGCATCCATTTCCTGGCTGCGCTCGATGTGCGCATCGGCCTCCTCTTGCTTGCCTAAGCGAGCCAGCGCCAGCCCAAGGGCGTATTCGGCGGAAGAATTGAGCGACGCGAACTGGGTGGCCTGCTGAAAAAAGTCCACGGCCCGCTCGTACTCCTTGTCGCTCAGTGCCAACTGCCCCATCTCGGTAAAAGCCAGCGATTTCGCGACGTCGTCGAGGGGTTTGGTCGTCGCCTCGCTAAGCAATTGGCGCGCGGCCTCCACCTCGCCCAGCCGGCGATGACAAATCGCCTGGTAAACGAGCAGCGAAGGGTCGTCGGGACGCAGTTCGGCACACTTCTGGTAATTCTTCAGGGCTGCGGGAACGTCTTTCACCTCCAGGTACGCGTCGGCTAGTTGCTTCGTGGCGCGGAAGTGGGAGGAGTCCACTTTGAGAATCGCCTCGTAAGCCGTGACTTCCCGCAAGCGGTCTCGCGTCGTGCGATAAATGTCGGCCCTCATCAGGTTCATGACGATCGAATCCGGTTGCCAGGCCGCCCAATAATCGAGGCAAAGCTTGGCGTCGCCGAGACGCATGGCCGATAAGTAGCCCATCACCAGGCACTCATACACTTCCGCCGCCACGTCGTTAGGGCAATCCCCGCCGAGAAGAGCCAGAAGGTGCTGTTCGGCTTGCTCGGTATCTCCCGATTGGAACTGCAACAGATGCTCTTCACGCTGCAAGTCGTTGGCCGACCATCCAAGCCGGCGCGCCTCCTCCAGGCACTCTCTGGCGACGTTCGTCTGGCCGGCGCGTCGATTGGCCACGGCCAGAAGGAAAGCCAACTCGGCCGATTCGCCGCTGGTCTGCCGCAATTGCTCAAGTTCGGCGAGGCTCGCTCGGGGATCGCTCGAACCGATTGCCGCACGGGCGCGCTGCCACCGCCAAGAGGAGTGGGCGCATTGCCAGAGCAACAGGAATGAAATCAAAACCGCCAAAATGGCGGCGAACCGCAAGTAACCCCTGGAAAACAACATCGGAAGTGGCGCGGAGCCCATTATGCGCTTGCGCGAATTATGCTACGCGTTGCGGAAAGGTCAATCGTCAGTCAATTCGTACTTCTGCGGCTCCAGCCCTGCCTTGACCGTGAGCTTCAGCGGCGAAGTGGTCGCTTCGGAGTATTTCAATGGCGTCAGCAGCTTCGGTTTCTCTACAGGCGCCGCACCGGCCAGATTTGCCTCCGATTTCTTCCGCTCTTCGTCCGGGTCGGGCACGTACGACTCATCCGTCGGCGGGGGCGAATTGTCTTTGCGGATGACTACCGTGTAGTCTCCCGGTAACGCCCCTTTGGCCTGATTCTGCCCTCCCAAGTAGGTTTGCAGCACAAAGTTGCCTTGCTGGTCCGTTATCGCATTCGCGGGCTTGCCAGTTTCGGCATTCACGGGCACGAGCCCCACCTGCGCGTTATCGAGAGGTTGCCCATGGTAGGTCACGGTACCCGTGACTGGCACCGTCCCCGATAAACTGGCCGACTTCGAGCATCCCAAGCCTGCCACACACACCACGATTGTAACAAATCGCAAGAGATTCCGCATGAAACCTTTAACCCTCCAGTAATGGAATCCATCAATATCGCCGATTTTCAGTAGTCCGTGGCGCCTACCGTTTTCTGATCGTTACGGACGCCCAGACGCTGATAGATTTCGTAGCTGACGGTTTCGTTGAGGAAGTGCGTCGAACCGTCTGCGAAGACGACTTGCGCGCCACCCGGATGCTTTGAGAGCATCCCGCTCCAAACGTTGATCTTCCAGAACCCGCCGAATGCGGTCCAAGTGTTGAGGAAGCCGGCGACGTCCCGTTCTTGCAGGCAGTGTGGGAAATTGATCGGGCTTTGCGTGTTGATCATGCCCTGGTGACTGCCGTTCCAACCATTGTTCCACTGGTCGGGATTGCAATGCCTGGGTGTCTCTCCAATGGCCATGGTGTTCGAAGTGCCATCGATAATTTCGTTAAAACTGGCTGCCCAATTGCCATAGGCGAATACACCGTTGGAGTTTTGATTGGAGCCGTTCCATACGTCGCCGATCCAGCCCAACCCAGTGTCTCCGAAATACCCTCCCCATTGCGGTATGTTAGGATAAGGCGATGGCGGCGTATATGGGTCGAGTACTCCGCGGTCACCAAATTGCCCCCCTTGAATCGACGGAGCGCCCCCCACGGTGGCATAGTCGTTCAATGCTCGGTCGCCGCCCGCAGGATTTGTGCCGCTCGTGGAACCGCTGCCCCAAACATTCGGCACACTTGGACAAAGAAAGGTGGGAATTACGGTATAGCTCAACCAGTGACGTGGGTCCGTCGTGGCGATGGTGTTGTTCTGGGCTCCTACCGATTGGTTATTGGTCCCATAGGTGAAATTGAATTGAGAGTAGAGTTGCCCTTGTTCCATGAACGGAAGCATGCGCAGAAAGTTGCCGCCCTTATCTCCCTGCGGCGCGGCGTTACTTCCATTGCCAAAGTTGTCTTGGCTATTGCAGCGGAACGGCAATCTGCCGTTCGAATCGTGATAGCCCTGCAGCGCCAGCCCCAACTGCTTTAAATTGTTGTTGCACTGCGAGCGGCGGGCCGCCTCGCGCGCGGCCTGCACGGCCGGCAACAGCATCGCGATCAAAATACCGATGATCGCAATCACCACCAACAGTTCTACTAGGGTAAAAGCCGACCGCCCGCGCCCAGTCAAAGGCACTTGCGTGCCAATGGAACGACGCCTCTTCATGACACCTCAACTCCTGGGATAAAAAAAGACCGCGCGCAACGGAGAAATGCCCCTGACGTCCTATGGTGGAAGATTGTATGCCGAGCGTTACAGTTTCGCAAGCGGCGCAGCAAAAATAAAGCCGCAAGACTTCATATTTGCCAAAAATATTAGGAAAAGAATTTGGCGCGATGTTCGGCGCCGACCCGCGAATGACGCGGTTAGCCACCGGAAGGGAGCAACCATTCGCCCAATCGCGCGGCTATCCGGGGAAGGCTAACAGGAAAAACGGCCGGACGGTCGGCTCGTTGAGGAAAACGTTTGCCACCCCGCCAGGGCCGACCAGCGATGAACTCGCATCGACTTCGTTCAATAGTTGCCCTCGACAGTCTTCTGATCGTTTCGGACGCCCATACGCTGATAGATCTCGTAGTTGATGTTCTCCTGAATGAAGTGCGTCGAACCATCGGCGAACACCACCTGGGCGCCCCCAGGATGCTTCGACCTCAAGCCGGCGTAAACGTTGTTCTTTGGAAACAAGGTTCCCGTGTTCGACCAGGTGACCAAAAGCCCGGTGATGTCGCGCTCGGTGACGCAGGCCGGAAAGTTTACCGGGGATTGGGTATAGATCATCCCCTGGTGGCTACCGTTCCAGCCCCAATTCCACTGGTCAGGCGAGCAATGGCGCGGCTGTTCCCCGATGGCAAACGTGTTCGAGGTGCCATCAATGATCTCGTTAAAGCTGGCTGCCCAATTGCCATAGGCAAAAACGCCGTTCGAGTTGGCGTTGGAGCCGTTCCAGACGTCACCGACCCAGCCCAGCCCCGAGTCTCCGAAATAACCTCCCCACTGCGGTATATTAGGGTAGGGCGACGGAGGCGTGTACGAGTCGAGCACACCGCGGTCACCGAATTGTCCAGCGCTCACAGAAGGCGCTCCGCCGAAGGGAGCGTAGTCATTCAAAGCGCGGTCTCCGCCGGCAGGATTCGTTCCAGACTTCGTGCCAGACCCCCAGACATTCGGCACACTGGGGCAAAGAAAGGTGGGAATTACAGTATAGGACAACCAGTGGCGAGGGTCGCCGACGGCGACGGCCATGTTCTGAGCCCCTCGCGCATTGTTATTGGTGCCATAGGTGAAGTCAAACTGCGAATACAACTGCCCCTGTTCCATGAACGGCAGCATCCGCAGGAAGTTTCCACCCTTATCGCCGGCGGCATTGCCTTGAGTGTTCATGTTGTCGTTGCTGTTGCATCGGAAAGGCAAACGCCCGTTTGCATCGTGATAGCCGTGCAAAGCGATCCCGAGTTGCTTCAGGTTGTTGTTGCACTGCGAGCGGCGGGCCGCCTCACGCGCGGCCTGAATCGCGGGCAGCAAGAGGGCGATCAGGATGCCGATAATGGCAATCACGACCAGAAGTTCGACTAACGTAAACGCGGCGCGGTGCGACCGTGCGCCCGCATGAGGCGCCAGCCTGACAGCACGAGACGGCATCGAATTGTCTCCTTGACGAAGCGATTAGAAATGAAAATATCGCCTCTTTTTTCTGTCCAGATGGAAGATAGCAGCTCGCCCGGCTTTTGCCACCTGTCAGAAGAAAACAATTTTACTTTCTGAAATAGGCGATGCTTTTAATTTACAGTGTACGTGTGTATCCCACGTGACGGGTCAGCGGTCGCCTGCGGCGACCGACAGCTCCGCCACGGAGTGTCGGAACTGCTCTTTACCGGCCGGTTATTTTCCGCGCGTTGCCTTTAGTAATCCGTGCCGACGGCTTTCTGGTCGTTGCGAACTCCCATCCGCTGGTAGATCTCGTAATTAACGTTTTCGGTAATGAAATGTGTCGATCCATCGGCAAAGACAACTTGGGCTCCGCCTGGGTGCTTCGATCTCAGCCCGGCGTAGACGTTGTTCTTAGGGAAAAATACGCCGCGGTTCGACCACGTAACCAGAAAACCGGTGACGTCGCGTTCGGTAACGCAGGCCGGAAAGTTTACCGGCGCTTGCGTGTAGATCATGCCTTGATGGCTGCCGGACCAGCCGTTGTTCCATTGGTCGGGAGAACAGTGCCGGGGCTGCTCGCCAATTGCCAACGTGTTCGAGGTGCCGTCGATAATATCGTTAAAGCTTGCCGACCAATTGCCATAGGCGAAGACGCCGTTGGTGTTATGGGCACTCGAACCCCAGGTATCGCCTACCCATCCCAACCCCGTCTCTGCAAAGTAGCCACCCCATTTCGGCATCGGCGTGTAAGGCGACAAAGGTGCATAACCGTCTAAGACACCATGGTCGCCGTTCGGATGGCCCACCGAGGGCGAACCGCCGAAGGGCGCATAATCATTGCAGGCAATGCTTCCTCCTTTAGGATTGTTACCCGTCCTGTTGCCGGCGCCCCACACGTTCGGCACGCTAGGACAAAGAAAGGTGGGCACGACCGTATAGTTCAGCCAATGACGCGGGTCCGCCGCGGGCACTTTTTGATTCCGAGCTCCCAGCCCCGTTCCATTGGTGGCAAAATTGAAGTCGTAATACGAGTAAAGGTCCGCTTGTTCCATGAACGGCAGCAGGCGCACGAATTCACCGCCCGTATCGCCACCATTAGGCACGGAACCGGTTGGCGCGGTATTGAAGACGTTGTTCGTATTAGAGCGGATCGGAAACCGTTGGTTCGCATCGTGGTACGCGTGCAAAGCGATCCCGAGTTGCTTCAGGTTGTTGTTGCACTGCGAGCGGCGGGCCGCCTCGCGCGCGGCCTGAATCGCGGGCAGCAAGAGGGCGATCAATATGCCGATGATGGCAATTACGACCAGAAGTTCGACTAACGTAAACGCGGCGCAGCGCGACCGTGCGCCCGCACGGGGCGCCAACCTGACAGCACGAGACGGCATCGAAATATCTCCTCTAGGAAGCGAGGGAAATGAAAACAGTGCTTCTTCCTGTCCGTCCGAAACAGAACATAGCAGTTCCCGCGACGATTGCCACCTGTCAGGAATTAACAATCTTACTAGCTGATATAATGAGTGGTTTTATGATACAGTGTACATAGGTCTCGATTGCCGGCTACACGCACAACACCCTTCTGGTTACGATAAACGGCGTGACTGACAATGCCGGCAATCACGGCCTGCCGTCCGCGACGCAGGCCCAACGTCGTTCGCGAATCTTGATCGTGGCATTGGGTGCTGCGCTGCTATCGGCCGCAGTCTGGGTCTGGTATGGGCGATCTCACGAAAAAGGAGGGGAGCTCGCCACACCGGAGAACATACGCCCCGCCGGTACTCCCGGACCGTCGTCGGCCGGCCGCTTGGCGAATTTCGAGGACGTCGCCGCGTCGGCGGGGCTCGATTTCAAAATGAACTTTCTGGCCGCCGAGCAGGGCGAAAACTTCAAGGTCAACCTCTACGATCACGGTTGTGGACTGGCGATCGCCGATTATGACGGCGACGGTCATGACGACCTGTTCTTGATCAACCAACTGGGGGCCAACGTCCTTTATCGGAACCGGGGCGACGGTACGTTCAAGCGTGCCAGCGACGATGCCAGCCCGCTGGCCCTCGCCGACCGCATTTGCGTCGGCGCCGCCTTTGGCGATTACGACAACGACGGCGACCCCGATCTTTACGTGACCAGCACGCGCGGCGGCAACGTGTTGCTGGAAAACGACGGCGGGCAGTTTCGCGACGTGACCGAAAAGTCGGGCGCCGCGCTCGTCGCCCACTCACAGACTCCGGCCTTCTTCGATTACGACAACGACGGCGATCTCGATCTGTACGTCACCAACGTCGCCAGGTGGACTTCCGATGAGTTCAACGCCCAGGACCGCTATTTCGTTGGTCCGTTGTTTCTCCGCCAGTTCCTGGAGGGTAGCGCAGAAGACCTGGAATACAACGTACTGTTTCAGAACGACGGCCAAGGCCATTTTACCGACGTGACTCGCGAGGCGGGACTCGAATCGCTGAGCTGGTCGGGCGACCTGGCCGTATTCGACTACGACGGCGACGGCTGGCTCGACGTCTTCGTCACCAACATGTTCGGCCGCAGCCAACTCTATCACAACGACCGCCAGGGACACTTTCGCGACGTCACGCGCGAGACGCTGCGGCGCACCTCGTTTGGCGCGATCGGCGCGAAGGCGTTTGATTACGACAACGACGGGCGGCTCGACCTGTTCGTCAGCGACATGCACTCCGACATGCTCGACCTTCCCAAGCAATCGTCGCTGGTTGAAGAGCGCAAGAAACTCACGCAATTGCCCGGCCCATGGCGGCAGATGCTCATGCGCCAGGCCGGCGAAGATTTTGAAGAGGTGCTCTTGTTCGGCAACGCCCTGTATCGCAACCAGGGCGAGGGCGCCTTCGTCGAATGCTCCGACGCGGCCGGGCTGGAAACGTTCTGGCCTTGGGGCGTGGCCGTGGGCGACTTTGACAATGACGGCGACCAGGATCTCTTTTTACCTTCCGGCATGGGCTACCCCTTCTTTTACTGGCCGAACTACTTGATGCTCAACAATGGCCAAGGGGCGTTCGTGAACGTTACCGACCGCTCAGGCATCGAGCCGCCGGCCGACGGTCGATACTTGCCCGAGACGATTGGCGGCGAAAAAGCCGCGCGCAGCTCGCGCTGCGCGGCGACCGCCGATTTCGACGGCGATGGTCGGCTGGATCTGGTCGTAAACAACTTCAACGACCGCCCGTATTATTTCAAAAATCAGACGGCCGGCGGTCATTACGTGGCCTTCCGTCTGCGTGGCACTCAGAGCAATCGCGATGCCGTCGGCGCGGTGGTTCAATTGCGCATCGGCCAAGCGACGCTAGTTCGCCAGGTGGACTGCGCTGGTGGCTATCTCTCGCAATCATCTCAGACGCTGCACTTTGGCCTCGGCGACGTAGACCACC
>DASSFG010000820.1:0-14821 GCA_035694685.1 Pirellulales bacterium | reverse complement strand
GGGGCGAGCGGGAGGCGTGAGCCTCCTGTAGTGGCCAACCCACTTCGGGAGATTGTTAATCCTCAACGCTTAGGAGACGCGCCGGCTTTGTCTGGATCGTGGCTAGCGCTCGATGTCGAAAGACCAGAGTAAATCGCGGTCGCGAATGTAAAGCCGGCCGTTGGCCACGACGGGATAAGCCCAGGCCTTGCCCATCAGATTGCGCTCCGCGGATTGGTCGGGCAGCGTAATGCGGCCCTTTTCGTGGTAGCCCTCGGGCGTAGGCTCAACGAGTGCCACGGCCCCATTTTCGCCGTGCAGGTACAATCGCCCGTCAGCATAGCAGAGCGAAGCCGCGCCCAAAGCGCGCTCTTGCCACTTCACCTTGCCGCTGGTGAACTCGACACATAGCAGCGCCTGATTGGTCGTGCCATACAGGTAATCGCCGATCTTGACTGCACCGCCAATGGCCGTCGGCAGTTGCGGTGTGAAATAAATCTCCTCCGGCTTGAATTGTCCATCGCCGGCGGGTGCCAGCTTTACTGCCCCGCCACCCGTGCCCGCCGAGGCGACGTAAATGTAACCCTCGTCGGCGACGGGCGTCGGTATGTTGGCGTCGAAGCGACTGATCGGCCTGGCATAGCGCCACAGCAGTTTGCCGGTCTTGGCATCGACCCCCACTAACCCTTTTTGCAAGAGTTGCACGTATTGTTTCACGCCGGTGACTTCGATCGCGATGGGCGACGAATAGGCTGCATCGTCGCCCTCGGGTAGGGGCGACTTCCAGACGACCTCGCCGGTGAGCTTGTCGAGCGCCACGAGGGTGGCCTCTTTGCCGCCGGGCGTGCAAACCAGGACGTCGCCGTCGACAAGCGGCGATTCGGAATAGGCCCAGACTCCCGGCTTGCCGGCAAAGTCCTCGCGGAGGTTCTTGTGCCAGCGAACCTTGCCATCGCCCGTTGCCATGCAGACGAGGTCGCCGTCGGAACCGAGGGCAAACATCCACTTGCCGTCGACCGTCGGCGTCGAACGCGCGGCCGGATAACTTGGTTGCTGCTTCGGATTGCCCACTTTGCCGATACGCTGCGACCAGATGAGCGTCCCGTCTTTTTCAGCGAGCGATTTGACGAATTCGTCCTCAAGGCCCTGATTGGCGATCACATAGAGCCGGCCGTCGGCCACTGCTGGCGTGGAATAGCCATCGCCCAAGTCGTCGATTTGCCAGACGAGCTTCGGGCCCCCTTTCGGCCATTCGCCCAGCAAGCCTTTTTCCTGCGAGATGCCGTCGCGGCGCGGCCCGCGCCATTGCGGCCAATCGTCCGCCAGGCAGACGGCGCCCGTAACGCAGAATGCCACCGCCAATGCCAACATTCGCTTGGGAGCGATCATCTTTATTCCTCTGGAAACGGTTGCCACGCCCCTAAAGAGCTTATACTGGCGGTTGCCGTTTGCAAACTGCCTGGACGTCACCCCAATAGAAAGTGCGACATGGAAAAGAAGCCCCTGTTTGCCGTCGATACCAATGCAATGCCCTGGGAAGAGCGCTTCAACGAAAAAGTCGGCGGCGTCATCCTGCGCAAGGAACTGTTCAGTGATCCCGATACGGGCATGATGGTGCGCCTGGTGCGTTACCCGGCAGCCGTGATCAACCCGCGGCATACGCATCCGTGCGGGCATGGCATGTATGTGCTCGAAGGCAGACTGGTGACACATGAGGGCACCTACGGGCCCGGCAGTTTCGTGTGGTTTCCAGAAGGACAGGTCATGGAACACGGCGCCAGCGTCGAGGGAGACGTGACGGTCGTTTTCATCACCAACAAGCCATTTCGGATTGATTACGTCGAGAGTTGAGTGGTGAGACATGATCGGCTTGCGCAAATTTGCACAAGCCGATGGAACACGGCGATTTTCACCGCAAAATCGTTTGGTGTCTCCCCGGTGACAAGGCGGCGATGTATCGACGCGCTTTGAGAGGCGGTCAGAGGCGTTTGTCAAACGAGGATGGTCGCGGTACCATCGAACTCTGGCGCCGTTCAATGGTGCCGATCAATGCGTCGGGCGGATTGCGGCCGGATGCTGCTTCTTACTGCACGGAGATGTCGATGAGTCGATTTATTTTCGTCACCGGCGGGGTGGTCAGCTCGCTGGGAAAAGGTCTGACCAGTGCTTCCATCGGCATGCTGCTCGAACAACGCGGCCTGCGGGTGCGAATGCAGAAGTTCGATCCCTACATCAATGTCGATCCGGGCACCATGAGCCCGTACCAGCACGGCGAAGTCTACGTGCTAGACGACGGCAGCGAAACCGATCTCGACCTCGGCCATTACGAACGTTTTACGCACAGCCCGCTCACCCGCGACTCCAACTACACCACTGGGCAAATCTACCTCTCGGTCATCAATAAAGAGCGGCGGGGCGAGTTTCTCGGCAAGACGGTGCAGGTCATTCCGCACATCACCAACGAAATCAAGGCGTGCATTCACAAGCTGGCCGCCGACAACGTCGACGTGGTCATCACCGAAATCGGCGGTACCGTGGGCGACATTGAAAGCCAGCCCTTTCTGGAAGCCATCCGGCAATTCGCGCTCGACGTGGGTAAGGAGCGTTGCCTCTACATTCACCTGACGCTGGTTCCGTACTTGAAGGCCGCGGGCGAGCTGAAGACTAAGCCCACGCAGCACTCGGTCGGCCAGTTGCGCGAGATCGGCATTCAGCCCGATATCCTTGTTTGCCGCACCGAGCGCTCGCTGAGCCGTGACGACCGCGAGAAAATCGGGCTGTTCTGCAACGTGCCGATCGAAGCCGTGATCGAAGAGAAGGACAAGGACTTTTCGATCTATGAGGTGCCGTTGAGCCTGGTCGACAACCGACTGGACGAACTGATCGTCAAGCGGCTCGGGCTGCCCACGCAGCCGATCGACCTGGACGACTGGCGCGACCTGTTGCACCGCCTGCGAAACCCCGAGCACGAGATCAGCATCGCCGTGGTAGGCAAGTATGCCGAACATCGCGACGCGTACAAGTCGATTTACGAAGCCCTCGACCATGCGGGTGTCGCCAACCTGGCGCAGGTCCGCGTGCAACGCATTCAAAGCGAGGACGTCGAACGCGAAGGGCCTGAACGGCTGTTATCGGGCTACGACGGCATGCTCGTGCCCGGCGGCTTCGGCGAGCGGGGAGTGGAGGGCAAGGTCGATGCGATCCGCTTTGCGCGTGAGCGGGAAATTCCTTTTCTGGGCATCTGCCTGGGCATGCAGTGCGCGGTGATCGAGTTTGCCCGAAACGTGGTGGGATTGGCGGGGGCCCACTCCACGGAGTTCAGCAAAGATACGCCGCACCCGGTCATCTGCCTGCTCGATGAACAGCGTTCGATCATCGACAAGGGGGGCACGATGCGGCTCGGCGCCCAGGACGCCCTGCTCGATCCGACGAGCCGCGCGGCCGCTTGTTATGGCACGGCCATGATTAGCGAGCGGCACCGGCACCGCTATGAGTTCAACAACGTTTACCGGCAGCAATTTGCGGCGCACGGCATGCTGTTCGCGGCAACTAACCTGGATAGCTCTCTGATGGAGATCATTGAGTTGCCGAACCATCCTTGGTTTGTGGCCGTGCAGTTTCACCCCGAGTTCAAGAGTAAGCCGACGGCGGCGCATCCGCTGTTTGCGGGCTTCGTGGCCGCCGCGATCGAGCGGCACGCCACGCGGAGCGAACGAGCCAGAGAACTGGAAACGTCGTAATGGGTCTTGACATACAAATCCGGCGTCGCTCGCCCCAGGCGAGCGGGACGCGTGAGCGTCCCGGTAGTTCCGTCTTGCGATCGGACTCAGTGGTTCGCAAAAGTCACACGATCAATTGCACCACCGGGAGGCTTACGCCTCCCGCTCGCCAAAGGCGAGCGGCACGGTGTTTGTTTGTCCGCGGAAACTACGATGTGCTTTAGCGGAGAAGGCCATGAGTACCGAATCGCAGACTGAAGCCGGCAAATCGAAGCTGATCATCGACGAGGACTGGAAGAGCCAGGTCCAGGCCGAAAAAGAGGCCCTCGAACGGCAGGTACACCACGAGCCACCGGGCCAGCCGCAGTCGCCACGGCCCGAGGCGGTTCCGCTGCCGCCCGCCACGTTGGCCGTGCTGCTCACGACCTTGGCTACGCAGACGCTGGTTGCTCTGGGACAAGTGCCGCACCCCACCTCGGGCAAGCCGGAAGTGCACCTCGATGAGGCCAAGCACTTCATCGACACGCTGGAGATGCTCGAAGCGAAGACGACTGGCAACCGCACCGAAGAGGAAACGCAGTTGTTCGACAACCTGCTGCACGAACTGCGGCTCGGTTACGTTCAGGTGCAGGCACACCTGGCTGGAAAGTAGCAAAATGGCCTCCGTGCCATTTGCCTCAATCCATGAAGAAAGTCGCTCCGTGACCACGAAAGCGGCGAATTCCCCTCGCCGAACGATTCCCTCGCCAAACTAAAAAAACACGCCCGGCCGAGCGGAAGGTGAAAATGGCCTCCATGCCAAATGCTCCAATCCATGGATATTTGCTTTAGCCACTCGGGTGACATCGAGTGGAATCAAGACAAGACTTCCTCTCGGACCGGGCATGAGTGTTCGCCCGTCGCCGCGCCGGAACTCTCTAACTTGGGCTAGCCCGAAAGACGATCGAATAAGCGTTGGAACTTGGGCATTCGCGCCTCGAGATACGACATCCAGGCTTTTGGGTTCCAGATTTCGACACACACCGCCGCGCCAATAATCATCACTTCGCTGCCGGGGTCGGCATGGAGAAACTCGCGAAACCCTTCGGGCACGATCAGTCTGCCGCGGGCCGCAAGCTGCACGGTGCGATGTCGTGAAGACAGCAATCGTCCCAGCAACTGCACCTGAGCTAGTTTTCCTTCCAGCTTGCCCGCTCGTATCTTGGCCTGCACGAGGTCGACGCCGGCAGACAGTTTGCTTTGCCAATTCGCAGCGTTCCATAGGCTCAGGCAGCCGGGCCTTTCTTTGGCCAAGATCAATTCTTGCTCTTCACCGCCCAGCGCGGCCACCAACTCGCTGGGAATCGCCAAACGATAGCGCTCATCGAACGTGCGTTGGAATTCGCCAAGGATGAACTCGTTGGTGTCCGGCATCGGAGTAGGTCGGCGGTCGTGCCGGGCGTCTCCGTTCCCAGGCTGTTTTTGCAGTGAATGGGTTGTTTTCCCCAATTCAGAGCCAACTCAGGCTCCACTGTGGGTTTAAATCCCACGTGTCGGAGTCTAACATGTTTGCCGGCCATTGCAAGGACCCGGAGGAAAATTTTTCCCCTCCAGGGGCCGAAGCCTTTTTTTACGTCATTGGAAGTTTTGACACCTGCCCCCGGAGCAACGCCGCGCCCGGCCGCTGGCCAGCGCCTTCAACGCTGGTCATTCAGCCGTCGCACTCGACCAGCCGCACGACGGCAAGGTAAACTGCTCAGTTTGGCATTTTAGAGCACCACGCACGCACGTCTCATGGAAATGGAAAAACTCGTCTCGCTTTGCAAACGGCGAGGCTTCTTGTTTCAATCGAGCGATATTTACGGCGGGCTAAACGGCTTTTGGGATTATGGGCCGTTGGGGGTCGAACTGAAACGCAACATCAAGGAGGCGTGGTGGCGCGACATGGTCACGGCGCACGACGAGCTTGCGCCGCCGTCCGGTGCCCCGGCGGCCTACCAGATGGTCGGCCTCGATTCGACCATCATCATGCACCCGCAAATCTGGAAGTGCTCGGGCCACTACGACCTGTTCCACGACTTCATGGTCGATTGCCGCGAGTCGAAAAAACGCTACCGTCACGATCAGGTGCGCGGCCGCTGGGTGGCCGCCAAAGGCGAACGCGTGTTCGTGGCCACCGAGTCGGGCGGGGCCGACGGCAAGAGCGAACAAGAATACATGGAGTTCAAGGCCCTTAAATTCTTCAACCTGCGGGCCAAAGACGCAGAGAAGCTCGCTTGGGAAGGCGAGATTGTCAGCCTCACCAAGGTGCCCGAGTTCGCGTTGGTGCTCGGCCCCGACGCCAAGTCGCTCGGCACGCTGACTCCGCCGCGCGAGTTCAACCTGATGTTCAAGACCTACGTGGGCGCGCTGAGCGGTGAAGAAGGCGCCGCTTTTCTACGGCCCGAAACGGCCCAGGGCATTTTTGTGAACTTCAAAAACGTGGTTGATAGCTCGCGCGTGTCGGTGCCGTTCGGCATCGCTCAGATGGGCAAGAGCTTTCGCAACGAGATTACGCCGCGCAACTTCACTTTCCGCTCGCGCGAATTCGAGCAGATGGAGATCGAGTTCTTCTGCCATCCCAAGCAATCCGCCGACTGGTACCAGTACTGGCGCGACCGCCGCTACCAGTGGTACCTTGACCTGGGCCTGGCGGGCGACCGGCTGCGGCTGCGCGATCACGAGAAAGACGAGTTGAGCCATTACTCTTGCGGCACGGCCGACATCGAGTACGCCTTTCCCTTTCTGCCAGCCGGCGAATTTGGCGAGTTGGAAGGCATCGCGCATCGCGGCGACTTCGACTTGCGCAGCCATGCCGAAGGCAAGCTCGTGCGGCAGGGCGACGAGTTGGTGGTCGAGCTCGACGCCGAAGGCAAGCCGCGGCACCGCGGCAGCGGCAAGGATCTCTCATACTTCGACGACGAAACCCGCGAGCGTTTTATCCCACACGTGATCGAGCCCTCGGCCGGCGCCGACCGGGCGACGCTGGCCTTTTTGTGTGAAGCGTATCAGGAAGACGAGGTGCCTGACGAACACGGCAAGCCTCGGGCACGCACGTCTCTGCGTTTGCACCCGCGGCTGGCGCCGGTCAAGGCGGCGGTCTTTCCACTGGTCAAGAAAGACGGCATGCCGGAGGTCGCGCAAAAAATCTATCGCGAGTTGAAGCCGCACTTCAACGTGTTTTACGACGAGAAGGGCGCGGTCGGCCGGCGTTATGCGCGGCAAGACGAAGTGGGCACGCCGTTTTGCATCACGGTCGACGGCCAGACGCTCAATGATGGCACAGTCACCATTCGCGATCGCGACACGCTGCGTCAATGGCGCGTGAAGGCCGAGGAGTGCGTCGAGGAAATCCGCCAGCGCCTCACGGCCGGCGGTGTAGTAGAATGAGATGCAACACTGTACATCAGCCTTTCCAGCCCGACTGAATTGCGAGGGCAGGTCAGGCCAGAAAGCTGACCTACGGACCAACCGCTTACACATCGCATGGCAACCGCTCCAACTACAGCCGATTCCGCCAAAACGCTGGCCGAAGTGCTGGCGCCACTGGCAGGTGTGCCGCTCGACCGCATCCGCGCCAATCCGGCGCCGGGCAGTGCTACCGTGCAAGACGTGATCAACATCCAAGAGCGAGAAGGCGTACTTTGCGAGCTGGTGGCGGGGGTGCTGTTGGAGAAGCCCGTGGGATATTCGGAATCGCTTTTGGCGACCGCGATCATCGAGTTGCTCAACGCTTTCGTGCGCTCGCGAAATCTTGGCCACGTGACGGGCGAAGCCGGAACGATCCAGTTGCTGCCAAACCTCGTCCGCATCCCGGACGTCGCCTACACGAGCTGGGACCGCCTGCCTGGCGGCCAACGACCCAAGGAGCGTGTGCCGCTTTTGGCGCCGAACATCGTGATTGAGATTTTTAGCGAAGGCAATACACCACTGGCGATGAGCGAAAAGCGGCGGCTTTATTTCGAAGCAGGCGTCGATCTTGTCTGGGAAATCGATCCTGAGCGTCGTTCGGCGACGGCCTATCGTTCGCCGACCGACTTTGAGCAATTCGGCGCCAACGATCGCCTTGACGGCGGGACGATCTTACCTGGCTTCGCTTTGCCGCTGGCCGAGGTTTTCGCAGAGCTCGATCGCCGCCGTGCGTGATTAACCCATGGACGTGCAGTCTGTCCCGTAGGGTGGGACAAGCGAGCGGAGCGAGCGCCGGCCCACCAGTAGGTTAGGCTTTTAGCCTGACTCCCGTCAGGCTGAAAGCCTGACCTACGTCTCACGTTATTGCGGCTGATCGACACACGGTTAGGAAGCTATCCGGTTTACCGGACGGTTGGCAGATTCATCCAAGTATATAATGTTGAAACCAGTCGAGAGGTTCGCGGTTCGCGGTTTTTCGCCGACCGTGCGTTGCAACGAACGTGTGAGCAGCACAGGCCCGAGGTCAAATTTGATGATAAAGTCAATGCAGCATCAACGCGTGGTAGCTTGGAAATGGGCAGCGGTGGCGATCGTGCTTCTCTGTCCGGCCAAGGCGTGGGCGGCAGAACCGACAGGTGACGATGCAACTGTTCCGCCGCCGTTGACCGAGTATAAGGGCCGGGCGATTGCGCCGACGATGACCTATCATGGGGCCGATTGGCTGACGCGCGCAGAGAGAGAGCGAGAGGAGCATTGCCGCACGATGATCAAGGCGCTCAATCTCAAGGCGGGCGATACGGTTTGTGATATGGGCTGCGGCAACGGCTTTTATACGCTCAAGTTGGCCAAGCTCGTGGGAAAGAGTGGACGCGTGCTGGCGGTCGATATTCAGCCGGAGATGCTGCACCTGCTCGAGCTGCGCAAAAAAAACGCCGGCCTGACGAACATCGAGCCGATTCAAAGCTCGGTGGTCGATCCGAAGCTGCCCGCCGGGCAGGTCGATCTGATTCTGTGTGTCGACGTCTACCACGAGTTTTCGCACCCCGAACAGATGCTCGCTGCCATGCGCAAGGCCCTTAAGCCGCACGGCCGCTTAGTGCTGACTGAGTTTCGCTTGGAAGACCCGAGCGTGCCCATCAAGCTCGAACACAAGATGAGCAAAGAGCAGATCATGAAAGAGCTGCCGCCGAACGGCTTCAAGCTCGTCGAAGAGTTCGACAAGCTGCCCTGGCAGCATCTGATGTTCTTCGAACGCGACGAGTGACCGCACGAAATGGTGCATCAAGCGCTCTCAGGGCTGCCAGTGCTTGCGGCCTTTGGCCCAGTAGTAAAAAACGACGCCGGCCGCGATGAGCGCCGTGCCGGCCAGTGTTTCATTGCGTTTTTCCACGAACAGGCTGACCAAAGCAGCGGAAATGCCCAGCAGGTAAATGCAGGGCGTCAGCGGGTAGCCCAGTGTGCGGTAAGGGCGCGGCCACTCCGGGTGGCGGCGACGCAGTACGATGACTGCCGCCACGGTCAACGCATAAAACAGCGAGCCGCCAAAAATGACGAAATCGGTCAAGGCGTCAAAAGCGTCACGCGGATCGCTTTGCCAGGCATACGCCGCCACCATCAGCACGGTCGCCCAAGCGGCCTGTAGCCAGATGGCGTTCGCCGGCGACTGCCAGCGGCTGTGTACGCGCCGAATGGCAGCGGGCAGCAAGCCGTCGCGAGACATGGCAACCAGGATGCGCGGTCCGGCAATCAGGTTCGAATTGGCCGCTCCGAACGTCGAGCATGCCACGCCCAAAGCGACGAACTTGCCAAAGCCCTCGCCCAATAAAGCGCTGCATACGTCGTGGGCGACCGTTTTCGACGTCGCGATCGCGCCGATCGGCAGTACGACGAGATAGGCCACGTTGGCCAACACGTAGACCACGATGACAATGGTCATGCCCAACGCCAGCCCGAGAGGGACGTTGCGCTGCGGTTCGCGAATCTCTTCGGCCACCGGAGCAATGTTGATCCAGCCGTCGTAAGGCCACATCACCGCGACCATCGCCAATCCGAAGCTCCCCAATAAGCCGGTGGACCAGCTCTGAGGCCAGATCGTGGTTTCCTCGGGCGGGCCGCTGCTTGACACAGCCATGGGCAGGAGGATGATGAAGGCCAAAAAGCCCAGCTTGGCGATCGTCGTCAGGTTTTGCACGGCGGCGCCCCACCGCGTACCCACCACGTTGACCGCCGAAAGAAAGAGCACGATTCCCAGTGCCGTCGCTTCCTGCCACCAGCGGCCCATCGGCACGATGGCATTCAAGTAAATGGCGGTGGCCGCGGCCAAGGCGCCGATGGAGCCGGTACGAATGATCGAAAGCTCGGTCCAGGCCCAAAGAAAGGCGGGCAAGCGGCCGAACGCCTCGCGCAGGTAGACGTAAGGCCCGCCGGCATGAGGCAGCATGGCGGCCAACTCGGCCAATGCCAGCGCGCCACACAAGGTGACCAGGCCCACGACAATCCAGACCAAGATAATCAGGCCGAAGCTGTCGAGCTCGCGGGCGACGATGCCCGGCTTCAGAAAGATGCCCGAGCCGATGATGCCGCCGACAACGATCGCCACGGCATCGAACGGCCCCAGCACTCGCGGCAAAGCGCCGGCCGTAGGATCGCCGAGAGCATCAGGGCCGGTAGGCTTAGCCGAATCGCCGCGCATCGTCACACGGTATGGCGCTCGACGTGCGGCGTCAATTGGCTGGAGAACGCAAGGCCAAGGCAGGGCGTGTCAAGCGAGCTGCATGGGGGGCGTGACGGTGTCGCGTGCAGTTGCGCCACATTCTTCATCCTGACGCCCAACCCTTGGCTTGCGAGCTGCTGCCAACGCGCAAAAGGTTAACCGACCGGTATACAAAAACCGGTCGGTTAACTTAATTGCACCGTCTCCGCTCCATCTGCCCGCTTACGGGGAAGACGGAGCCTCGCCGAGCTTCGCGCCAGCGGGCCACAATAGCGTCAACTTCTAACAAACTCACGGTGCTCGCCGGACCCCAGGTGATGGCGAAATTCGCCTGGCGGATTTCGTCGTTCAAACGAATCACGGCACGACGCACCTGGCTTTCGTCGCGAAGTTTCATGATGGCTTCGAGTCCTCGTTCCACCGTCCGCAGAATCTCCAGGCTCGGCGGCAAGATCGAGAGCCGCTCGCGCTTGAGCAGGTTCTTGACCCACCAGAGATCGTCGTCCGGCTCGTCGAGCTCGGGCATCGGTTTGCCGAACCCCGCCAGGTGGTCGAACTCGCCCGTCTCCTGCGCTTCGCGAATTTGTCGTTCGACGAACGATTCCCAGGAGAGGTTGGGCGGTTTTCTTTGCGTCATCGCACGCGGTCCGGTTGGAAGGGCGTGAGGTCGATACCAGGGTTGGCGCCGGTCATCAGCCGGGCCATGACGGCGGCGGTAGCAGGTGAAAGCTGCAAGCCATTGCGAAAATGGCCCGTGGCGACGTACGCGTTTTCGTAGTTGGGCACGCGCCCTAAGTAGGGCAGGCCGTCGTGGCTAGCCGGACGCAGGCCGGCCCAACATTGCTCGATCGAGAGATCGGCCAGCGGCGGGGCCAAGCGAACGGCCAAATCGAGCAGGCCGGCGATGGCCTGGGCCGTGGTGCGCTTGTCGAAGCCGGCCTCTTCTTCCGTCGAGCCGACAAGAATTCGCCCGTCGGGCCGCGGAACTAGGTACTGCTTGCCCGCATTGATGATCGACCGCAACGCCGGCCGCGGCGACGTCAACAAGACCATTTGCCCGCGCACCGGCCGCACCGGCAAGCTGACGCCGAGTCGCGCCAGCACCGGTCGAGACCAGGGACCGCTGGCAATGCAGAACTTTGCGGCCGTCAAGTTGCCGAGCGACGTGACGGCGTACGTCACACGACCAGCCGATGTCTCAAAGCCCTCGACGGCCACGCCCGAATCGATCTCCACGCCCCGCCGCGCGCAGGCCAGCAACAGCGCCTTCAAATGCCGCGGATTGCGGACTTGCGCCTCGTCGGGCAAGTACCAGGCGGCATGAGGCGATTGGCAGGCACTGCCGCTAGTCAATGCCGGCTCACGACGCGCGAGCGCGGCGGCGTCGAGACGCTCAGTTCGAATGCCCTGCGAACGCCAGGCTGACGCCTCAACGTCGAGCGATTGCTGTTCCCCGGCATTGCAGGCAAGGTAGATGCCACCACAGGTCCGGAAGCCGTTGTCGACCCCCGTCTCTTCTCGCAGCCGTGCGGACCAGGAGGGATAAAGTTCGCTGCTCAGGCGAAAGAGCTCGCTGTATGGATCGCCGGTAGGCTTCGCGGCGGCGGGAGGCAAGATGCCGGCCCCGGCCCACGAAGCTTCTCGCGCGGGCGGTCCGCGGTCGAGGAGCCGCACTTTCGCCCCCATTCCAGCCAACTCGTAGGCCAGCGATAGCCCGATCACGCCGCCGCCTACGATCAATACATCGGTCATCGTTCGTTTTGGAATGGCAAGCGGCGGCGGAATGGCGGTGATGGCGAATGCGTTAGCGGCTCAACGCTTTATTCTATACGTCACGCGGCCCAGTGCGAGACGTAGGTCAGGCTTTCCAGCCTGACAGCACGAGGAGCAGCGAGGGCTTCCGTGCGCGGGCTGTCGGTCGAAGGCAGGTCTCCCAGCCCGCCAACCAACAGAGAGACGGCCTGGGAAGGCCATCCTCCAGCCTGGCCGTCAGGCTGGAAAGCCTGACCTACGGCAGGCTGCCTACGGCTGCTGGCCACGGTAGCTGAGGTCGAGCAGCTCGATGGGGTGCAGCACCTTGAGCGGCTCGCCTTGCTGACGGGCCTCGCGGCCGATCTGCAACAAACAGCCGGCATTCGCCGTCAGCACCAGGCCGGCGCCGGTTTTCACGATGTTCGCCAGCTTGCGGCGGCTGAGACGTACGGCCATTTCCGGTTCGGTCAGGTTGTAGGTGCCTGCCGCGCCACAACAGATTTCCGTTTCGGGCAACTCACGCAACGTCAGGCCGGGTATCTGCGCCAGCAGCCGGCGCGGCGCCTCGCGTATTTTTTGCGCGTGGCCCAGGTGGCAAGCATCGTGATAGGTGGCGACCGCGCGGATTTCGCCTGGCGGCGGCACAAGCCCCAGCGCGTCGAGAAACTCGCTGACGTCCTTGATCTTGGCGGCCAGCCGAGCGCGGGCCCCTTGGGCCGCGTCGTGCCAGTGATGGGCGTAATCTTTCAGCATGGCGCCGCAGCCCGCCACGTTGACCACCACCGCATCGACTTCAGCGAGCGGGAAGGCCGCCACGTTCTGGTCGGCAAACTGCCGCGCGGGCTCACTGGCGCCGGCGTGAAAGTGAATGGCGCCGCAGCACGCCTGGCCACGCGGGATGAGCACGTCACAACCGTTCTCCTGCAGCACACGCGCCGTGGCCCAGTGGGTAGAGCGAAACATGACGTCGGCCACGCACCCGGTAAACAGCGCCACTCTTGCGCGGCGAACGCCCTTGGCCGGCAAGAACTCCGGCAGCGGCAGCTCTGACTTGCCCTGCGGAGGCAGCATGGCCACGAGCTGCCGCAGCCGAGCGGGCAACAATCGCAGCAAGCCCGTTCGTTCGGCCAGGGCGACCAGTCCCAGCCGCTGCGCCCAGCGCGCCGGCGCCAGCGCGGCCCGCAGGCGTTGCGGATAGGGAAACAGCCCAAACAGAATCCAACGATGAAACCAGTCGGACGATTTGGCCTGCCCGCCGCCGACATGCTCCATCTCCACGCGGAAAGGTTCAATCAGCTTGCCGTATTGCACGCCCGACGGGCAGGCCGTCTCGCAAGCTCGGCAGTCGAGGCACAGCTCCAAATGCCGCCTGACATCGGAGGTCAGCTCCAACCGGCCGTCGGTGACGGCGCGCATCAGGTAGATACGGCCCCGCGGGCTATCATTCTCGTTGCCTGTCTCGACAAACGTCGGACATGACGCCGTACACAGCCCGCAATGTACACAGTCGAGAAACAGCTCGTAGTCGATGCCACTACCGGGCGTGTGCGGAGCGACGTGCGGCTGGTGGCTTATCAATTGTGATGTGTTCATACACTTGTCCGGCGGCCTAGTGCTTTGTCAAAGCTAAGTTTTCGGGTTCAAGCAACGAAATGGGTTCTGTAGGGAACGCACTCCGTGGCGTTCCGTGAACCACCAATTGACGATCCACCAGTGCGCGACGGAACGCCACGGAATGCGTTCCCTACAGACGCCAACCCGAACATCTAGCTTTGACAAAGCACTAGACGCGCGTGCCGTTGACTTGCGGTTTCTCCTCAACGGTGTCGAGGCCGTGCTCCTTGAGCTTCTTGTGCAGGGTATTGCGGTTGATGCCAAGCCGGGCGGCGGCCTTGATCTGCACGTTGTCGCAACTGGCCAGCACCTGTGCGAAAAGCTCGCGTTCGACGCGGTTCACGATTTTGTTGTAAAGATCTTCGCCGTGGGCGCCACTGGCCGCCACAATTTGCTGCACCAGTTCCTGGGCCAGAATCTCGGGGTCGGCCTCGGCTAAACGCTTGGGCGACGGCCGTCGCTGGCCGAGCACGGTTTCGGGCAACAGGTCGCATGTGAATTCGTCAGTGCCAACCGGGGCCAACACCACCGACCGTTCGATGTAGTTTTGTAACTCGCGGACGTTACCCGGCCACTCGTAACTTTGCAACGCTTCGATGAAGCCCGGGCCATAATGGACGACCCACGGGTTCCGATCGTTTTCTTCGTTGTAGATCTTGGCAAAATGAGTGACCAAATCAGGAATGTCTTCACGCCGCTCACGCAAGGGAGGCAAGTAGATCGGCACGACGTTCAGACGATAATACAGGTCTTCGCGAAACCGCTCGGCATCGACCTCATCGAGCAGGTCGCGGTTGCTGGCGGCAATCACGCGCGTATCGACGCGGATGGTCTGCGTATCGCCCACCCGTTCAAACTCGCGCTCTTGCAACACGCGCAGCAGCTTGACCTGCAGCTTGGGCGTGGTGGAATTGATCTCGTCGAGAAAAATGGTGCCGGTGTGCGCGGCCTCGAAACGGCCGGTGCGGTTTTCGAGCGCGCCGGTAAAGGCGCCGCGCACGTGGCCAAACAGTTCGCTTTCCAGCAGGCTCTCGGAGAGCGCGCCGCAGTTGACCCGCACGAAGGGACCGCTGCCGCGCGGGCTGAGCCGATGCACCGCCTTGGCAATCAGCTC
>DASSFG010000819.1:0-6690 GCA_035694685.1 Pirellulales bacterium | reverse complement strand
GCACCAGCCGTTACGGGCCTAGAGGGTGGTCGTCGGCATCTGGTCGAGTGCCGAAGCACATTTTGTGGCCGGCACCGTGCGGCAGAGCATCGCACTGGGAGGTGGGTTCTGGCAGATCGGCGTTGAGTCGAACGAGTTGTTGTCCATCGGGCGTAGTCCGGAGCTCGCGCGGCTCTTGCCCTGGGCGGCCCGGCTCGATCCCAGTGTGCCCTGGGAAACGCGTCCGCTGGAAGCAGCCGGCGCGTTTTGACGCAGAACGACCATTCCGCTCGCCACCGGCGAGCCACCCGCGCGCGGGTACCCGACGTCAGTGTGCCGGTGTTCGTGAAGTCAGGAGCCGCTTGCCGCTGCGACGCGGCGTGAATTCCCAGGTACTACCGGGAGGCTGACGCCTCCCGCTCGCCATAGGCGAGCGGCACGCGAGTTGCGCTAGGGATTAATGCCGGACCGCCATTCAGCGTTTGCCACGTTCCAGATTGCATCCAGCTCGGGCGCCATCGTCTGGGCCCAAACGGCAAAGCCTTGGGCGTTCGGGTGCAACAGACCGGGCTGATAAAGCAGGCCGTTCGGGCTGCCGTCGGCATTCAAAAACGCCAGACCCATGTCGAGATAAAAGACGTTGCGGTTGTCGGCCAACGTGGAAATTAGCTGGTTCGTCACCGAGATCGTTTGGGCAAAATTCGGCGGGGCGAACGGCGGGTTGCCCGGCAACAGCCCGAGAACCAGGATTTTCGTATTCGGCAAGCGCTGCTGCAATGCCTCCACAACCGCCGCCACGCCGGCAGCCGTTTGCTGAGCATTGTCGCCCAGGATGATGTTGTCGACGCCGATCATAACCACGGCCACCTTGGGCGAGATGCCGTTTAAGTTTCCATTTTCGATGCGCCACAGCAGGTTTTGCGTTCGGTCGCCCACAATGCCCGCATTGAGGGCGCCCAAGGGGGCATAGTTCTGGTTCCAAACGGCCTGGCCGGCGCTATTCCAGTATTCCGTGATCGAGTCGCCGAAAAACGCCAATTGCGCACCTTGAGCTGCATCCGAGTCGATCTGAGCGTTGCGCGAAGTCCACGCCTGCCCCGCGATGGGCATGGGCACGATACTTTCCGGCACGCCCGTCTGGGCCTGGTAATATCCTTCGGTGGTCATCAGGTCGGCGGCGAGGGTCTGATCATTCATCTGGCCGGTGGCCAACTGCGTGGCCCAGAAATTCGTGTCACTGGCGTTGGGTATGGCTTGCAGGTAGTGGACGTACTCGGCGACGACGACTTGCCGCTCATGCTCAAGACTGGCAGTCAGCGCGTATGCCACGTTGCGGCGCGAAGCACCGGCTGCCAACTCGCTGGTCGCTGCCTCGAGCGCGGTAGCTTCCGGCTGACGGTCCAACACCGCCTGGTAGACGGCCGTGACCCAGGCCATGTTGTCGCCCCCCACCCGCTCATAAAATTCGTCGCTGGCTAAGAGCGCGGCGACGACTTGTTCTTCGCTGGCGCCGGCTTGCAGGGCTTGCAACCAGAAACTTGCGGCGCCAGGGTCGGCGGCACGGCCCAAGTATTGTTGATAGGCCGACTGAATGAAGTTGTTGTCGTATTCGCCGCTGTGCGTCACGCTTTTGGTCACCTGATCGAGCGCTGTGCCTTGGTCGATCTGTTCGACAAAGAGGTTGACGCCGGCGGCATCGGCGGCGCGCCCCAGCGCGTCGTGAAAAACGCCCTGGACGAAGGCCGTGCTATAGGGCGTTGCGTCCGTAATCAGCGGAGCTTGCGCGGAGAACATTTCGCGACGCTCCAGACCTTCTAACCGGCAAGGCCGTCGTGCGATCTGACACACTCGGGCGCCGAGTCGGAGCTGATTGCGATCTCGAAATTGCATGTTTCGCCTCGTCCTTGAAACCCGTCCTTGAAATTCGTGAAGCAATGGCCGCACCTACGATGCCAACAGGTAATCCAATTCCGGCGCCATGGTCTGTCGCCAAACGACGTAACCTTGCTGATTCAGATGTAATCCGTCGCTGGTGGGCAACGTGGGATCGAAGCCGCCGTCGGCGTAAGTAAACGCCGACCACATGTTCAGAAAGAACACGTGTTCTTCGTCGGCCAAACCGGCGATCATTTGGTTGGTCGCCGAGATCGTCGCCATCAAGTTATCTTCGGCGCCCTCCATCGCCGCCGGCAAGATGCCGAGCACCAGGATCTTGGCGTCGGGCAAGCGCTGGCGCAGCGCTTCAACGACGGCCGAGACGCCATCGGCGGCTTCTTGTGGAGTGTCGCCGAAGATGAGGTTGTTTACGCCCGCCATCACGACCACGACTTTAGGATTCAGACCGTTCAAGTCGCCGTTTTCAATCCGATAAAGCACGTTCTGTGTCTTGTCGGCGGCGATGCCCGCATTCAGGGCGTTCAGACCGGCATAGCTTTCGTTCCACACCGCCTGACCGACGTCCTGCCAGTGTTCCGTGAGCGAGTCGCCGAAGAAGGCCACCTGGGCCGTGCCTCGGGCCGCGGCGGCTTCGATCTCTCGATCGCGGGAGGCCCAGAAACCGACCGGAACAGGCACCGGCACGACGCTTTGTGGTACGCCTGTCTGTTCCTCGTAATAAGCCTCGGTGCTCATCAATTCGCCGGCGAACAATTGCCTGGTCACCTGGCCGTCGATAAGCTGTGCCGTCCACAAGTCCAATGCGCTGGAGTTGGGCGAAACGTGGAAATATCGCGCATAGGCGCCGTCGGCGAATCGCCGCTCCGCCTCGGAACTGAACGCCAGCGTGAGTGCCAAATTTCCCCGCGACGCACCCAAGGCGAGTTGCCGTGTGGCCCAGTCAACGGCGCTTGCCTCCGGGGCACGGCCCAACAGCGTCTGATACGCCGCACTGACCCAGGCCGTATCGTTGCCACCCGCGCGAGCGTAAAACTCGTCGCTGGCCACGAGGGCGGCCTGCAATTGTTCTTCGCGCAGGCCCCCGTTGAGAGTATTGCTCCAATAGTTGATTGCTCCGGGTTCGGCGGCGCGCTCGAGAGATTGCTGGTAGGCGGATTGAACGGTGTCCGCCATGTATTCGTCGCTGTGAACCGCCGCCATCGCTAACTGTTGCGGATACAACCCGCTGTCGAGCTGCTGGACGAACCAAGCCAATCCGGAAGCATCGGCGGTCCGTCCCAGCGCGTCGCGAAACACGGCCTCCGCAAACGCCGCGCTATAGGGCGTCGCGTCGGTGATCAGTGGTGTTTGCCCCGAAAGCAAATCGCGGCGTTCGAGGAACTCCAGCCGACAACGTCGGCGCGCCGTCGCCCATTTCGAGCAGTTGGCGCGATGCTGGTAGCGACGTCGATCGGGCATGCCTTGTCTCGTCACGGCGAATTGAGCAGGTAGTCCAGCTCGGGGGCCATCGTCTGCGCCCAAACGGCATATCCTTGTTGGTTGAGGTGCAGACCGTCGCTGATGTGCAGCGTGGGATTGAAGCTGCCGTCGGCGTAGGTAAACGCCGGCCACATGTTCAAAAAGAACACGTGCTGTTCGTCGGCCAAACCGGCGATCAATTGGTTGGTCTCCGAAATCACAGGCATGAAGTTGCCCTCGGCGCCGGCAATCACGGCCGGCAAAATGCCGAGCACCAGAATCTTGGTGTCGGGCAAGCGCACCCGCAGCTCTTCGACGATGGCCGTAACGCCGTCGGCGACTTCTTGCGGGGTGTCGAAAGTAGGAAAGTCGTTGATGCCCGCCATCAGCACGACTACTTTCGGATTCAGACCGTTGAGATCGCCGTTTTCGATGCGCCACAAGATGTTTTGGGTGCCGTCGCCGCCGACGCCCTCGTTGTAGGCGTTCAGCGGCGCATAGTCTTGTGCCCACACCGCGCTGCCGTTGGTTTGCCACATCTGCGTAACCGAATCGCCCAGAAAAACGACCGACGCATTGCTTTGAGCGGCATTCGCTTCGATCTGCTGGTTTCTCGCAATTGTGGCAGAGCTGGTGGTGGGCACTGGCACGATGCTGGGAGGAACGCCGGTTTGAGCTTCGTAATACGAGTTTGTGCCCAACATGCCAACAACGATCGTCTCAATCGTCGTCTGGCCGGCGGATAACTGCGTCGCCCATGAGCTGGCCGACGCCCCGTCGAGCGTCAGGTGCAGATAATGGCTGAACTCGGCCTCGACGATTTGTTCTTCGTGCTCGATGCCGCCGGTCAGACCGTTTGCTATGGCGTCGCGCGAAGCGCCCGCTGCAAGCTGCTGGCCGGCCCAGGCCAGCCCGGAGGGGTCGGCAGCACGGCCGAGCACGGCATGATATGCGGCGGCAATCCAATCGGCGTCATTGCCGCCGGCGCGAGCGTAGAACTCGTCGCTGCCCACCAGCGCGGCCGCGAGCTGCTCGTCGCGGACACCAGCGTGCAGCGCGCTTATCCAGTATTTCATGGCTCCGGGATCAGCGTCGCGGCCCAAATACTGCTGGTAAGCCGCCTGGACGAGGTTGGCGGCATATTCGTTACTATTTACCAAGGCCGTCGGCACGATCTCGGTCGATTGTCCCTGATCGAGCAACTCGGTGAACCAGTTGAGCGCCCCGACGTCGGCCGGGCGCCCCAACACGTCCTGGTAAACACCGTTGACGAACGCAGCGCTATAGGGCGTGGCGTCGGTAATCAGCGGCGCTTGAGCGGTGAGCAGCTCGCGCAATTCGAGCTGTTCAAATCGCAAAGACGTCGCGGCGGAGCGCTCGCCCAAGAGGGCGTGACGACGATGAAGGCGGGGTCTGGGCCGCAAAGTCTTCCTCGCAGGACGTGCAACATCGGAACGGGCTGAAAGCTACGATCGTCTTGCCCGGAAGGCATTCTTGGAAAACGCCATCTAGAGTCGGCTTGTGTCGCATGGTGCGGCTGCGACGATTGGCCGGACGTATCGTATACGCTGCCAATAAGGCGTGATTCTTGGCGTCAGGCGTCAGGCGTCAGGCGTCAGGCGTCAGGCGTCAGGCATCAGGATTTAGCCGGCATTGGCAATAAGCATCAAGAAGAGTGCATCAGGAACGATGCGCCTGACGCCTGATGCCTGACGCTTTTACGTGCGGCATCCGGTTTGCATTTGTTGGCCTCTTACCGCGGTCGCATTTGGATAACAATCCTGAGTTGTTCCGTCGAGTCGGGCAAACCGGTGGGAAAAAGCTGCTTGAGCGTACCGCGCCAAGTTTCGTAGCCCTGGGCGGCGATTTCCAGCCGCTGGTCGACCAACTCGGTGCAACCCGCCGGCCGCCGATATTGCTCGCAGAGCGAACCCTCGATGCGCTGCTGGACCATCAGCGAAACCCGCAGGCCGTCCTCAGCCGGATCGTCAGCCGAATGGCAGAAACTCGCCGGCGCCAGGTACATTGCCGGCTCGCCCGATTCATCGGCACCGGCGACGCTTACGGTGGCATGGGCGACAGCTCTGCCCGTGCCAGCCTCGGTCAGCCGAAGCCGTACCGTAACTAACACCAACTGTGCGTAGGGCTCGTCGAACGAGTTCATCCAGGCGGCAAGCAACCACGCCACGCCGCCTAGCACTGCCGCCGCGACAACCAACCGCGCGTCGAGTTTGATGATTCCATAGACGGTGATCACCGCGGCGATGATGAAGGCGACGAACTCGCAGGTAAACCAGAGATCGACGGGCATGGGTAACCGGGCTGACGCTTCACACCCAATCGAGCCCGGTTTCTCGGCGCAGGCGTTCGGCAAAATCGCCCAGCATGCCGCCGATGGCGTCCCAGCGATCGACGCGCCGCAATTCGATGTCACCCTGGGCGTTCACGCGCACGATGCTTTCGTCGCCCACTCCCAGCCGTTCCAGCGCGTCGACCTGGACTTCCCGATCATTGACGACGCGTTTCAGCGTCTTCCCCGACATTTCGATGAATTTCGTGCGCACCTGAAAACCCGGCGACGTTGGCGAAGGAAACAAAGCCCTATCATACTTTGCCGCCGGCCAAAGTGCGACGCGCCGGTGCGAAGGGCCCTGCCCGCGGCTTCTACAAAAAGATTTTTGTAGCACGGGATAATAGGCGGTGGCTGGGCAGAGCCGCGGCTGTTCGGCAATTGAGCTCGCTTTGAGCGTTATGCCACGGCGATGCCCCGGTGGGCGGTGCTCCGGGGCATCGCTTGGCCGCAACGCCAAACCGGTCTCTTAGGATCCAGCATGGGCAAGCTCTGCTCCAGCCACCACTCGCAGGGCACACTTTCTTCCGCGTGTCTACTTAGCTCGTGTGTTCTTTGTAATACTCCGCAGAACCGGTGAAGCCGGCGATGACGTCTTCGTTGGTCTGGCCGGCGGCAAATTGCGCGAGCCAGAAGTTCAGCCCGCTCGGATCGGCGGCCCGGCCGAGGTAGTGGAAGTAGTCGTCGTTGATGAGCTGCGTGTCATTCTCGGCGCTGTTGGCGATCCGCAGGGCAACGTCGCCGCGCGTAACGCCTGCGTTCAATTGACTGTTAAAGAATTGCTCGCCGCCGCTGTCAGCATTGCGGCCCAAGAGTAACTTGTAGACGGCGTCGATCCAGTCGGTGTTGTGGTCGGTGTCGGAAGCTGCGGTGTCGTCGGCGTCGGGTGCGGGGTCGAAGCTTTCGCCGGCCTTGGCGTAAAACTCGTCCGAGGCGATGAAGCCGGCCTCGAGCTGCTGGTCGGTCAGCCCATTGTGCATTTTCTGCGTCCAAAACGTCACGCCCGT
>DASSFG010000818.1:0-4742 GCA_035694685.1 Pirellulales bacterium | reverse complement strand
AACAAGGCACGATGCCGTCTCGTTGTTCTCGCACAATCCGGATGGTATCAGATGCCGACCATCAAGAGCGTCGTCGAGCGGCTTCTGCCGAAGGGTTCAAATTACCCGCCGACGGGAAATCGTCAGGCTATTCCGCTTTGGCCGCCGGACGTGTTTGCCGTCACGGCGACTCTCGTGGAACAATCCGGCTGCTACTCACATGCGAAATTGGGTGGCTGGGCTCCCGACGGCCTGTTCTCAAAACCTGGATACCGCAAAAAGATTTCTGACCTCGCAAGGGGCTGGCGACGAGTCAAGCTCGACCAGGCTGGAGCACTGTCAGAGACGGCCGAAATGAAAAAGCTGCAGGCGATTTGGGAGGCGCTGCTTAACATGGGTGACTGCCCGGTCAACAGCGACGAGCGACAGTCTGCCGCGGACTGGTGGGAACCGGCTGTCGAACTTTTGGCCATCGCTGATGACGCCGCCGCGGGAATCGGCACCGTTTACGAGTACGAATTGCCGGGGGGCGACGGTTTCGCCGATTTCTACCTGAAACAATACTCTCTGGCCATCGACTCACACGACCAAACTCTTTCTAGCGGGCGCGACTCTGCGGCCAATGGTTCCGGCACGGGCGGAGCGGTGCCGCGCGGAGAACGACTGAGCCTACCTTATTTGCCCGCAAGTTTGTGCGTGATGGTCCCGCCCGATGAGGTTTGCGTTCAGCCAAAGACGTTGACGGCTCAGGTCGGCTGCACTCTGCGTTCCCTTAGCCACAACTTGGCACTGCTGCCTTCGCTCGGAGAAGTCGATACGTGTTGGCGCGTGGCTGTTGCTCGCCAATGTGAGACAAAGACAGAACCGCTAAACCTCTTGGTCATACCCTTCCCCTTCCGGATCGATGGTAGGGCATTTGCGAATGCCGAACGACTGCCGCGTCTCGACCACGAAGACGCAGACTGCCCGAGGTTTTTTTCCGTCCGGCCAACATGGCTGCCCGACCGCGAGACCGAACAGCCGTCGGTGATTAGCAGTTATATATGCAGGTTAATGCAGGCAGCCGGAGGCGAGGTGGACCGGATTCATGGTGTGATTTTTCCGGAGTTAGCCCTCGACACGGAGCGAGCTTTCGCGGTGAGCCAGATTCTCGCGTCCGAAACAAAGCTAGAGCTGTTCATCTCTGGTATCTGCGACGCACGCAGCAGTACACCTGGAGCGATGGGAAGCACACATGGCACCAACAAGGTCTATACTGCGGCTTCCCTTGGCAATAAGGACGGAATTGTCGCAAATTGGGAGCAACCGAAACACCATCGCTGGAAGTTGGAAGCCAACCAAATCCGTAAGTATCAACTCGCCAATCAACTCGATCCATCATTTGAATGGCTCGAGGACATTGACACCAGCAGTAGAACGTGCAATTTCTATCTGTTCCGCACCAGTGTTTGTATGGCCGCGCTCGTTTGCGAAGATCTGGCGCGCATCGACCCTGTTCAGCGCGTGATCCGAAGCGTCGGGCCAAACTTAGTCGTGGCGCTCCTGATGGACGGCGAGCAGCGAGAATCGCGCTGGTGCGGTCAGTACGCAACTGTCCTCGCCGACGATCCCGGTTCGTCGGTCTTAACACTGACATCACTTGGCATGATTCGACGGAGCATGCCGGGTGATTCGATCGACAATGTTCCGATTGGATTGTGGAAACAGCCGGGAAGAGGGGCACAAGCGCTGCGGTTGCCGGCGGATGCCGACGCGTTGCTGCTGACACTTTCGTTAACCAAAAGAGAAGAATGGACCCTCGATTATCGCTCGGACTCAAGGCGTGCCACAGTGCTCTCTCTGTCCGGAGTCCATCCTATCACTCCGCACGAACGGCCGGCGTGGGTCAAGCGTGGCTAAACGGACATCGATGTCCGGCCCAACGGCCTGCGGTCATCAAGTCGCGTCGCCCGACCTTGCTAGCCGCGCTGCCTCATTCGCCGCGTCGGGCGTTTCACCCGGCCGGGCAAAGAACCGCGCACGGGAGCGGAAGGCGCTCCAATAGTAAATGGCAACGCTCTTTCGTGAGAGCCCCGCGGGGCAAGCGAGCGGCTGTGTGTGCCCGTGAAAGCTGTGCTGGGATGTCTCAAAGAGCACGGCACGGTTGAAGAGCGGGGCGATGCGCTTGACGACGCGGCTGCACGCGCGGTCCCAGAGCTCCAAGTGCCCGCCCCTGTCGTCTTGCCAACCGCCGATGGCCGACCAATCGGTGCAGTAAACGATCAAGTTCAGCCGCCGCGCCAGGCCCGTCGTCGGATGCCGCTCATTGTCGAGGTGAACGCCCAAAAAGCCGCCCGGCTCGGTCATGTGTAAGCCGCCGCCGTAGAGCGATGGATCGGAGACCACCCCGTCAATGCCGGTCAGCCATTGGCAAATGGCGGCGGCCGACGGGCTGGTCAGCATGGACAAGAAGTCGCGGCAGGCGGCGGGCATCGCCTCCAGTTTGTTGCACGCCCGTTTGCCGCGCTCGTCGAGGTCGTCGTAGCGTACCCACGCGTCGTCCGACACTTCGTCAAACGCTGCCGCCACGGCGCGTAACGTGGCCTCGGGCGCAAAGTCATCGAGCACCAGGTGCGGGAACGGTTCGGCGGCGGCAAAGTGTGGAAGCATGGGAGGGTTCAGGGTTCAGGGTTCAGGGTTCAGCATTCAGGGTTCAGCCGCCGCAAGAGGTACATGCTCCGCGGGCCGTACATCGAGTGGTCGTCATCGAGCAGCCGCTCGCAGGTGAAGCCGACGTCGCTGAACAGGCGCAACAGCGCCGGCTTTGTCAGCCAGAAGGACCGCTCTTCGAGGCCGCTTTGCTCGTCGCCCCAGCCAGATTCGCGGTACCAATGTCCCTCGTAGCCGTGCAGTTGCTCGATCGTCTCGTCCGGCTTCGCCGTGTGCGTATCCAGCGCGATGAGCGGGGCGACGTCGCGGATTTCACGCAGGTGCGTTACGGGGTCGTCCAGGTGATAGAAAACGCCGCAGTGAAACAGCAGATCGAAGGTGCCAAGTTCGCGCAGCCTGCGCGCGTCGTGCAGCAGAAGCCGCGGGTGGTATCCAAACGCCAGGCAGCGGGCGAAGGTCTTCAACAAACAGATCGGCCGGGCGTCGAAGGCCGTCATCTCGGCGCCGGCGGCGCAGAGGGCCGCCGTCATGTGCCCTTCCAGACAGCCGGCCTCCAGCACGCGCAGCCCCGCCAGCGAAACATGTTGAAGCAGAGCTTCGAGTCTTTCGTGCATGAGAGGAAAGTCACGAGGTCCGGTTCCAACGGCGCGGCCCTCGGCGTCGCGTTGTGTCAGCAGCCAGTCAAACGCCCCATTGATGTCGGCCAATTGGCGGTCATTCACGACGATTCGCATAGAATCCCTGTCAATCATGATCAGAAAAGCCGCGTGATGGCGGCATGTTGTAGCCTGGGGCGCGAGCTCTCGTTGTTCTAGGCAAATCGTAACGCAGGACGCCGCGTCCCCTTTGGAGTGCGGCGATTTATCGCCGCTTTGACTTGCGGCGGAGCCGCTTTCTTTTGGTGCGTCGGCCGGCGCCCAAGAACCGACACGCCGAAAGAAGGGTCGCTCCGCGACCGACAAAAGCGGCGATAAATCGCCGCACTCCAAAGGCCCTTCGTGTCTCTGTGGTTTATTGCTCCGCTATCCGCGCGTCGCCACCACCAGCAGCCGCCGTTTGTCGCCGTCGTGGACGATGGCGTCGAACTTGACGTCGCAATAACCGGCGGCATCGAGCAGCTCGCGGATCTCGTCCTGGCGATACGACTTGGAAAAGGCGCCGAAGCCCCAGCCGCTCTCGAACGAGCCGATCTGCGCTTCTTCGGTGGCCGGCCAATCGACGCCCGTCTCCGGCACGTCGAAAATCAGCTTGCCGCCCGGCACGAGCGCCGCACGGCAGACCGTCGCCGCAAGCTGAAAGGTCGGGCAAAGCCGCTTGAAGACCAGCGTCGCCACGACTACGTCGAACTGTCCCAGCGGCTCGATGTCTTTCACGCTTTCGATGTCGCCCCAGACGAAGGAGACGGCGCGGGTTAGTGATTTCCGCTCGTCCTGGCGCCTCGTCTGCTCGTCGGCTCCGTGACAAGGAGACAAGGAGACAAGGGGACAAGGAGAGGGGGAGACAAGGAGACAAGGAGATTGTTCGATACGGGCCGCAAACCGCTGCCGCAGCTCGCGGCTGCGCTGCGGCGAGAGATCGACCCCCGTGTACGAGGCGATCGGCACGCGCTTGCGCCAGAGCGATTCGTAGAAGCGGCCGTAGCCGGGGCCGACATCCAGGATCCGTGCCCGTGCCAGTCTGGCATGCCGGCCTACTGCGGCGAGAATCGTGTCGCCGCTGAGCAGCTTGCCCCAAGTCAGCCATTCTTTCTCGACGGCGTGCCCCCACCGCCATTTGGCCCGCTCGTTGAGCGAGGCCACGCGCACGTCGTTCGTCCAGATGCGCGGGTCGTAGAGGCCGAACTGCGTGTCTTTGGGATAGCGCAGCTCGGGCGGATAGAACCGTTCGCAGTCGTCGGCAAAGAAGCGGTTCGGAAACGCCTCGACCGACCAGCCGATGCCCTCCTTGGTGATCGGATTGGCGAGCGTGTGCCAGTCGGGTTTGGCAAAGAGGCTGGCGTTGTGAAACCACCAGAACGTGCCCGGAAAGATCCAGAGCCGCTCCAGCTCGAACGACACGCCGAACATGCCTTTGCGCGAGAGCGCCTCCATGGCCCGCTCCGGGTAATCGAGCAG
>DASSFG010000817.1:0-3343 GCA_035694685.1 Pirellulales bacterium | reverse complement strand
CGAACGCAGCGGCGGATTTCGGATCATTCTCGGCAACCAAGGTTAGATCCTCGATCGCTCCAGCGTCGTCCGCCGCGTTATAGCGAGCGATGCCCCGCGAGAACAGTGCGCCTAAGTCATCTGGGTTGTCAGCAAGCGTTTTCTCGGCCTCGTCGAGTGCGGCAAGCACATCGACCTTCGGTACAGGGACGGAGGGGGCGACGGTCAGTGAAACATCGACTTGCAGGCGATCGGTCGCCACCGCCGCCTCGTAGGCCACGGCCGATAGATCGCCGTTCATTTCCCAGTCGAACCCTCTTTTCTCCGTGCGCCAGATGAGTGCGAATCGGGGCGCACCGTCCGGCGCGACATACGTATGCAAACTTGCCGGCACAAAGCGGCTTTGTCGTAGCTCGTCGGCGTCCGGTGGAACCGCGCTCGGGAGTTCGACGTACATTCGCCACTGCTCACGGCTGCCGGACTCGGCCGACCAGGTCGCGATGAACCTTGTGTCATCTTTGGTCGAATAGCCCGCCACGTCGACTGGCACGAAGTTCGCGTTCTGGAAATCAGCATTCCGTCTCAGGAGTTCATCGGCGGTGACGTTGACCGCCATCCGCCAGTCGACGGCATCGCGAGTCCAAACGCATGCGACTTGCAGGCGGTCGCCCACTTCGTAAGGGCGGCATCTCAGAGGTCGGTAGCCCGAGGGACGCAGTTCTTCGGCGAGCGAAGAAAAGTCGTCCAGGGGCAGCGTTTGCAGTAACGCAAAGCGCTCGGTCAGAATCCCGCCAGCCGCTTCTATCCGTGCGACGGTCGAGTCGTCCGGCATCTGCCAAGATGAATCAAGCGGCGGATCGTGCCAATGGGGCGCTGCGTGCTTATCAAGTTCACCTTGTAGTTGGGCGATTGCCGCGTCAGTGTGTCTTTTCAGCGCGGGGAAAAAAAGGTTGACGAACGGCCAAGGGTCTGCGTCGTTGGCTATGGTTGCGAGGGACTCGATATCGTCTGACGTGTACTGCGCCAGTGCGATCGCAGCCACCGTGCGTTGGGAGGCATTACCATCGCCATCCCAAAACACAACAGCAAGAGAAGGGAGCAGCGCCTGCGCCGCTGGCTGCAACGCAACTTGGATCGGCCAGTAGTAACTGGGGTTTACGGATACCTCGGCGATAAACTGGTTGACGACGAGCGGCGCGACGCTCTCCCAGCGCTCCCGTGCAATGTCCGGCGGCGCGTAACTCGCCAGGGCCATTGCCGCTCGCAATTTTGCAAAAGGCGGCTTACTCTCGTTAGCCAAAATATCCCAAAGCCGCTCGACAAATTGGGAACTATGTGGCGCGAGAACGTCGGCGAGCACCTGCGCATCCTCTGGAGTGGCCTTAAGCATCGCCTGAAAAATCGGTTCGGCCTGGGCTGGATCGATGGGCAACAGGCCGATCGAGGCGCGCAGCCGTTGCTCTGCGTTTGATCTATCGTCGGCCAGAACTTGTCGCAGCTTCGCGTCGGTCCAGCGTCGATAGGGTTCGAGCTCGTCTGCGTCGGCCGGCACGGTGGCGAGCGGCGCTTCCAGGAGGCGTTGCACGATGCCGTCGGCTGTCACGCGGTCGCGATCTTCATTCACGCGCCGGCGCGCCTCGCGGCCGGCCAGCGTGCCCGCCACGAGCAACACCACCGCGAGCATCGCTTGCAGACCACGCCGCCGTCCCGCGGCGCGCATCACGCGACGCTCGGCCGGGTTCCAGTTGCGCCGACGTGTGAGCAACAAAATGTTGGGCCACTCCCACCAGCCAGGCAGGTGCCGAGCGTCGGGCTGAGCGTTGTAGGCGGCGGCCCGTTCCGCCAACCGCAGCTCGGCGCGGCCGCGGCGCGTTTCACGCTGCTTGCGCGTGAGCCAATCGCGCAAGCTGGGAACCAGATAGTCGTGCGTTAGCTGGTACGAACTTTGGATTTCCGATCTTGGACTTTCGGGACGGCCTGGGAAGGCCATCCTCCCTTCTTCGTCGTCCGCAGGGGTAATCAGGCGCAGCTCGGCGTCGAGGATCCGCATCAATTCGGCAAACTCTTGTGGGCGTGCGGCGTAGCCCGACGCTTCGAGCAGTTCCGTTTGCGACCGCTTGTGCCCCCTGATGTCGGCGCCGGCTTGCGGCAGTAGCGCCTTGAGCACGGCCTGGGCTGCCTTTTGGTGCAACCGGTGCTGAGGCGGCGCCGTCGTGGCGCCAAAGGTTTCTTCCAGGAACGTCGCGCCGACGCCGGCAATACCGCCGATCTGCTTGAGCGTGGCCGGATTCCAGGGCTTGCCTTTGACCATTTCGGCGAACAATGCCAGCCGGACGGGAATGACTTTGCCGTCGTCGGCGAGCTCAGCTACGGCTTGGTCGATGAATTGCGATTGTTGGGGTGAGAGACCGCTCGCCGGTTGAAGGCAACCATACGCGCGGCCGAAAAGGGTCAGCACTCGCCGCGCATGCGGCGCGTCGAACAGGTAGACTGCCGCACTGTTTTCACCTTCGACAAGCCGAATCTCCAAGTCGCGTGAAAACTGCGATGCCGCCAGCCAGAAATCGTCACGGACCATAACGACGCATTGCACGTGGCCCCCGTCACTCTGCCGAAGGGCGCGCACCAACTCGGTCGTTTGCAGGTCGCCGTGAGCGTGCAGCCATTGCTCGAACTGATCGAGAACGATCAGCAGCTTCTGCCCGGCGGATAAGACTGTTCCGCTACGCAACTCGGCAATGGCCGCTGGCAAATCACTCGCGGTCAAATCAGGCAAACGCTTCCGCAGGGCCTTGAGGAGCCTTGCTTCGGTATCGTCGGCCGTCGCTTCCAGGTAGACCGGCAAGACGTGCGGCGCGAGCCGTGGCAACAGCCCGGCCTTCATCAGCGAACTCTTACCGCAGCCCGACGGGCCATAGATCAGGCCCACCGCAAACGTGGCGTCGGCGTCCGTCTGCTCAATGCGCGTTTTCCAAAAACGGAGAGTTTCGGGCAAGCCATCGCGATCCGTCGGTCCAGGAAGGAGTTGCAAGAAGAAATCGGCGTCGTGGGCGTCGAATGAACGCAACCCTTTAGGAATAACTTTGGACGGAGACGACGTCTGTGATCTCGACTGCTCGCCCTCACCCCGGCCATCGCCCGGCTGGACAGGAAGCGAATTCGATCGCGCGTGGTACTGGCGCAGATCCGCTGCCAGGTCGCCGGCCGTCGAGTAACGGTCTGTCATTCGCTTAGCGAGACACTTTAGGCAGATGCGCTCAAGCTCCGCGGGGATGGTGTCGTCGGTTTGGCGCGGCGGTTTTGGTTCGCGGTGCTGGATCTCGTCGAGAACAATGGCCGTGGTTGGGCCGCCGAACGGTCGGCG
>DASSFG010000816.1:0-3828 GCA_035694685.1 Pirellulales bacterium | reverse complement strand
GTGAATGAACACGCCGCAGACGATCACCAGGTCTTCCACTTGGTCTTTCTTGATGACGCCGGCCGCCACTGAATCGGCCACGGCCTTGGCCACCGCCGATTGGGCGGGACCGAACATCTGCACGGCCTGCTTTGCTCCCTTGATGGTGACCTTGGTGACCAACACCGTTGCCGGCTTGACCGCCAGGTTGGGCGTCAGCACCGCCAACAGGTTCGAGTGGCCTTCGCTCTGTCGCGCCAATGCGTTGGCAAAGGCGTTGCCCACTGGACCGTCTTTGCTGCCGATCAAGAGGTCGATATGGGCGATTTCATTACCATCGCCCGCCAGGGCTTCTCCAATAAACATCGACATGGGCGGTTCTCCCTAGAAGTAGTGGTTGTGTCAGCTTGTTCCAAAAACTTGAGGCTAGAGCGGCAACCATAGCAAACGCACCGGCAAATGCAATGACCCCTTGAAACTTCCGTTCTGTCGGGTAGATTGGCCAACCTTACCGGTAAAGTCTTCCTAGACTTCCCGCTTTGCTGCCCATTGGGGTGGCCTCATGGATGGCTCGGCCGGGCTCTATGCCCGGCGGCATGAGCTTCGACCACGGGCACGATGTCCCGTCATACCTTGGACTTACGCTCGGACATCGTCGTCCGAGCTGCAATGGGGCACTGTCTTCACCCGGAACGTACGACGTTCCCACACCAGGGAGGAATAGCAACGATGCTGATTGAATCACTTTTGGTCGCCGCCGCGCTTGCGTTTGCGGACGACGCCAAAAACGAACCGGACGCGAGTGCCAAGCCGGCAGGAACGGCCAAACAGGCGGTGCATAAGAAGACACCCGCGACCTTTGCGCTGTGGCCTGCCGAGAAGGAAATCATCGACCGCACCAACGCCGAACGAAAGCGCCATGGCCTGCCGCCGCTGGCCGTCGACCCGTCGCTGGTCAAAACGGCCCGAAACCACTGTTATTGGATGGCTTCGGCCCATACCCTACAACACGCCTCGGGCGCCTGGGCCGAAAACATTGCCCAGGGCCAGACCTCGGCCGGGCACGCCGTGAGCTCCTGGATGGGTTCTTCCGGGCACCGAGCCAACATTCTCAATCGGCGTCATCGCCGGATTGGCGTGGCGGGATACAGAAGCCCGCGCGGCGATATCTTTTGGTGCCAGCAGTTTACCGAGTAAAACTGTCAAGCATCGAACCATCATTTTGCGCAACACCGGGCCATCCCCTACCCGAGTCGCTCCTCATTTTGGGGGCCAGCGCTCGGGCGGCCGCTCAAGCGGCGGCACGGCTGGGGATGCGCCCCTACTGCGGAGATCTGTTTGGCGACGCCGACCTGCCCGACAACGCCGTCGGGCAGGTCGCGCGATCGTTCCCCCGCGACCTGCTGCGCATCGCCCGGCAGGCGCCGACAGGCCCTTGGCTTTACACCGGTGGCCTGGAGAACTACGCCGGAATCGTCGCACGCGTTTCCTCGCAGCACGAGTTGCTGGGGACGCCGCCCGGCGTTTTGCGCCGCGTTCGCGATCCCTTCCAACTCGCAATGGCATTTCGCCGCGCCGGACTGCTCTTTCCGGAAACACTCGCCTCTACCGATGGCGCGCCGTCAAGCGGCGATTGGCTCCTGAAGCATTGTAAATCGAGCGGCGGGTTAAGAGTGCAGCTCTTGAATAACAACGACTGCGTCGCCGGCCGAGGTTGGTATTTTCAAAGGCGCGTGGAAGGTTTAAGCATCGGCGCCGTCTATGTCGCCGCCCAAGGCCGCGCCAGCTTTCTGGGAGCATCGGAGCAACTTCTTATCGCACTCGGCAAGCGGCCCTTTCAATATGCCGGGTCAATCGGTCCCTTACGGTTGTCGGAGAACGAACGCCAAGCCGTTCTTGATGTCGGCCGCTTCTTGGCGGCGGAGTTTGATCTGCGTGGCTTATTCGGCGTCGATTTGGTCCTGACGCCCGATGGCGTCTGGACAATCGAGGTGAATCCGCGTTACACCGCGTCGGTGGAGGTGCTGGAGCGCGCCTTAGGCTTTAATGCTGTTGGGATCCAAATCGCCGCCTGTCGCGAACAGCGATTGCCCGTACTGGAGGAATGCAATGACCGGCTCGTCGGCAAATTCGTAGTTTACTCAGAACACCCACAACAGATCACGACCGCGATGACGCAAGCCCTGCTCGACCGCAATATCGGACGTCCGTGGCCCATAGTGGCCGACGTGCCTCGCCCTGCCACTTACATTGACGCCGGCCAGCCCCTGCTGACGGTCTTCGCTGAAGCGGCGGACGTGGCCTCAGTACGGCAGAAACTCTCGGCCGAGCAGCATTCGGTCTCTGTGGCTTTGAGTGCCAGCTAGCCTTCGCCGCCGCGGAATGGCCAGCGAATTCCGGTAGTGTCTTAACTAACGCTTTCAGCACGGTTCCACAAGAAGTCACCCGTGTGTAACCAGTCATTTTCCGGTCACGCTTGCGAGTCACGTAGTGACTAATTGCGCATGGCGATTCAGGTAAGGATGCTTTCGAGCACGTGGCCGTGAACGTCGGTGAGGCGGCGCTCGATGCCGTTGTGGTAATAGCTCAGGCGCTCGTGGTCGAGGCCGAGGATGTGCAGGATCGTGGCGTGCAAGTCGTAGATGGTGGTTACGTCGTCCACGGCTTTGTGCCCGAATTCGTCGGTGGCGCCGTAACTGAGCGGGGCTTTCACGCCGGCGCCGGCCAGCCAGACGGTGAAGCCGTGCGGATTGTGGTCGCGTCCGCTCGCGCCCTTCTGAAAGGTCGGCATGCGACCGAATTCCGTCACGAAGACGACCAGCGTGTCGCTCAACAGTCCGCGCTGGCGGAGATCGTTCAGCAAGGCGGCGGCGGGCTGATCGAGGATCGGGGCGTGAACGCTGTATTGCTCAAAAAGTTTCTTGTGCCCGTCCCAATTGCCCACCCCTTCGCCCATGGCATAGGCCCCGTTGAATAACTGCACGAACCGCACTCCGCGTTCGAGCAGCCGCCGGGCGAGCAAGCAGTTGCGTGCGAAGCCCGCCTTGGTGCGGTTAGAATCGTGTACGCCGTAACTTTCGAGCGTAGCGGCCGACTCTCCGCCTAATTCTGCCACCTCCGGAGCCGCAAGTTGCATCTTGGCGGCCATCTCGTAACTGGCAATCCGCGCGGCCAGTTCGCCGTCGGCCGGATGCTGGGCCAGATGGCGATCGTTCATGAACTTCAAGAAGTTGCGAGTGGCCAGGTCGGTCGGCGCGGTGATGGCCTCGGGTCTCGACAGATTCGGGATCGGCTTGTCGGCGTTGAAGGCCGTTCCTTGGAAGACCGCCGGCAGGAAGGCCGCGTTCCAATGGTTCGGCCCCACCTGCGGCACGCCACGCGGATCAGGAATCGCCACGAAGGCCGGCAGGTTATCGCACTCCGAGCCGAGCGCGTAGCTCACCCAACAGCCCATGGCCGGAAAACCGTCCAGCGTGAAGCCCGTGCTCATCTGGTTCTCAGCCGGACCGTGCGTGTTCGACTTCGCGGTCATCGAATGGATGAAGCAGAGGTCATCGGCCAACTCGGCCATGTTGGGCAGCAGATCGCTGATCATCTTGCCGCAGTCGCCGCGCGGCTTGAACTCCCAGAGCGGCTTGACCAGGTTGCCGTTTTCGCCTTGAAACGTCACCAGGTTTCCGCCGCCGAGCGGCGTATCGTGGCGGCGAATAAGCTCCGGCTTAAAGTCGAACGAGTCGAGATGGCTCAGGGCGCCGGAGCAAAAGATCGTCAGTACCCGCCGTGCCCGGGGCGCGAAATGCGGCTCACGCGGCGCAAAGGGCTGAGAGGGATCGACCGTCGGGCGGATCG
>DASSFG010000815.1:0-5796 GCA_035694685.1 Pirellulales bacterium | reverse complement strand
AAGTGCTCAACGTCGGCTGCCAGCCTTCCAAGCGGCCCTCTTCGCCGGCGCGGGCCATGCGAGTCTCAATGCTACGGACCGATTCCAGATATTCGTCGAGCTTGCGGCCGTCGGAGCGGCTGACTCGGCGCTTCAGGTCATTGGCGTCGGCCAACACCTCATCCAGCACGCTGCGGTCCGATTCCCGCCCTCGGCCGTCGCCAACGAGCAAGTCAAATACTCGGGCGGGATAGATCTCCTTGGTCGCCGGCTTCGTGTCAGTCGCCCAGGAGATGTTCGACCCATAAAGCATTGACAGTCCGTCTTCCAGCCGCAGCTCAGTCGGCTCGATGCCCAGAACCAGGCTGGGTACGGCCGTCTGTTTGCCGATGGTCTGGGCCAGCATCTGGTCGAACGAGCGGCCGACGCGAATCTCGTTCTGGTCGGTGCTCACCCAAGCGCCGGAAAGCAGGTTGGGTGCTCGCCCGAGATGCGCGCTTTTATGCGCCGCCGCCTGCGCGTTGTAGAGACCGCGCAGGAAAACCATGTCTTGGCAGAGGGGCTGCATGGGCTCCAGACCCGGTCCGACCTCGATCGCGGCGCCTTCGCCGCGCGCCCACCAGTGAACTGGCTCGACGCCGTTGGAAAAGAAGAGGCAAGCGAAGCGCGTCGGCGGCTGATCAGCCGAACTTGCCTGCGGCCCCGGCATCTCAGCCGCCCGAGCCAGCGACTCCAGCCAAGGTAGTGTCAGCGTCGCTCCGCAGCCGCGCAAAAATCGTCGCCGCGGCACCGGGTTGCCGCCTTGCTTGCGGTGGCTCATGGTTGCTCTCCCGTTTCGGACGGCTCTTTTGCGGACAACTCCGTTTCGGGCGATGGACCGCTTGCGCGGCGGTAGCAAAATTGCCGGCTCGACACGGTCTGCACAACCAGGTCGGAGAGGCTGCCGCCGCGGTCAAGGTCGCCGGCCAGTTCGTCGAGCAGCGGCCGGTCGGACGCCAATTCCGGACGGCCCAAGGCATAGCCCAAAAGCCGCGTAACAAGTACCTGATGAAATTGTGATCGGTGCGCTCTCAGGTAGTCAAGCAATCCAGTGACGCCCGTTATCTCCGCGCCGTCGTTGAGCACGCCGCTGGTATCGATCGGCCGGTCGTCGCGATAGCGCTCGCGCCACCGGCCGATTGAGTCGTATTGCTCCAGGGCGAACCCAAGCGGATCCATGCGCGAATGGCAGTTCACGCAACTGGCCTCGCGGCGATGGGCTTCCAGGCGCTCGCGCAGGGTCCGGCCGTCGGGCAGAACGTCGTCGGCCGCAATCGAACCGGCGTCGGCCGGGGGCGGAGGGACCGGAATGCCCAACACGCGCCGCAGCACCCAATCGCCCCGCTTCACGGGGCTTGTCCGCAACGGCGCGGACGTGACCGTCAAAACGGCCCCTAAGCGCAACAGTCCGCCGCGATGATATTGACCAGCTCCTGCGAACTTCTCCGGCTCGCGCGACTCGACGGCCGGTAGGCCGTAGTGCCGAGCAAGTTGAGCGTCGGTGAACGTGTAATCGGCAAACAGGATCTCATCGACAGGCCGGTCCTGGCGCACGATGTGAGTGAAAAACGAAACGGCCTCATCGTACATGGCCCGCTTGAGCGCCTCGGTGAACTCAGGGAACCGCGCGCCGTCGACACCGCGGTGCCGATCGAAGCGATAGAAGCCGAACCACTGGCCAAAGAATTCCGTGGCGAAGCGGCCGGCCTTCGGGTCGCGCAGCAACCGCCGGACCTCGGCGGCGAGTCTTTCGGGATCGTGCAGATGGCCTGCCGCGGCAGCACGGCCCAGCGCCTCGTCGGGGACCGATGACCAAAGAAAATAACTCAGCCGGCTGGCCAGTTCCCAGTCGGAGAGCGGCGACGGCGTTGCCGACGGCGGCGGAGCTTCTGTCCGGTACAGAAAGGCCGGCGCCACCAATATCCGGGCCAACAGCAACCGCATGGCTTCAACATGTTCGACATGATTGTTCCGCAGCCGCGCATAGAAGCCGCGCAGTCGGTGCTGCTCCGCCGCGCTCAACGGGCGACGCCAGGCACGTTCGGCCAACTCCACGGCCTGCTCGACGTGCCCCGGCTCCGCCGCCGCCAGCGCACGTTGGCCCGCGAGGTAATCATTGTACAGCGGTTCGACATATTTCCGGGGCTCATCGGGCAACGAGGCAATCCACGCGGTGTCGATGTCCGCCATGCGGCGATTCTCGGGCAAAGCGAACTTTCGCGCGACCACGCGATAGAACTCTTCGTGGTAATCAAAGGAGGTCAAAAGGTCAGCCCACGCCTGGTCCAGCCGCAGGCGGGTCGCGTCGTCGAGCAGATAGGCGACCAGAAACCGGTCGTCGCGATGATATTTGATCTTGGCGTGAAAATGGTTGCGCTCGGCCGAATTGTAGGTGTGGTCGAACGGCGCGGGGATCGGATCGCGGTCCGAAGGGGCCGGCTCACGGTGCGACACTTCCGGCAGCGTGCGGGCAAACTCCTCGATGCCGGGCTTCAACCAGCGATAGGCCGGGCCGTTGGGGTCGGCCAGCAGCACCGAGTACGTCCCAGTCGCCGCCACAGTCTCGCCGGGATTGACTCCGTCCGAGACGGTGCAGCGGACCACGCTTTCGTCGCCGTGCACCACGTCTAGCATCACGTCGACGACGAGCTGACCGCTCTTGGCGCCGGCGGGCACTGCGAAGGCGAGCACGAGCTTTTCGGTTTCTCCCAGCACGAAATCGTCGGCATCAATTTCGGCGTCCGCTGGATGATGCCCGAACTGCAGCTTGTCGGCGCTCTCACGCGACAAAACGTCCCGCAAAGGCTGGTATTCCATCCATTTGCGGTCGCGCCGGAAGCGCATCCGCGGACGGTGCCAAACGATAAGCGGTTTGGCTTGCGGCTTGCCCACGGGCAACACGGCCAGCTCAAGTGTCGCCCGATCGGCTCCCTCGGGCCAATCCAAACGGGCCTTGAACGAGCTCTCGTTCGACAGTTCCACCGCTCCGCCGGTCAAGACCGCGGCCTCTTCTTCGTCTGACGATTCGGAGGCCAACAAGTGCTGCCAATAGCGCAGCCGATCGTAAATCTCATGGCAAGCCTCGCCCACCGACTGCGCGGATACAGCGCTGGGCCCGGGCAGGTTCCGCCAGCGCTCCACGATTTCGCTGGTTGGAAAACGATGCTCGGGCGCGGTCAAGAGCGAATGGATGTATTCCGCGAAGCGCGGCTCCAGCCCTTCTCGACGAGCGAGGTCGGCGAGCGTGGTTCCGGTCTCACCCAATGCCTGGCGATAGCGAAACCTCCAGGCGACATAAAACGCCTTGGGGTAGAGTTGCAGCCCGAACGGTTTGCCGCCTTCGCCGGCTGCCGTGCGGAAACCGTGCGAGCGATAAATCTGCTGGATACGGCGGATGGCCGACAGCTCTCGCCCGGTCTTGCCACGGTCGACGTCGAACTGAAGCGGACCTACACCGATCACGCTGTGAGCAGCCACTTTCTTGGCCGATTCGAGGTAGCGTTCGAGTGTCGCATCGTCGATGAATTGCACGTCGCCCGCGTTGGTGAAGCCGGCGCCGCCGACAGCGTCGTTGACGAAATCATGCTCGTCGATCAAGTCGATACCGGTCAGATCCTCGATGGAGTAAGCATATTCGGCGCTCGTCAGTTGCCTCACGACGATCTTCCCAGGATCGCCGGCGTGTCGTTCGACGTAGGCGTTCAAATCGCCAGCGACAGCCTCGATCAACCGCTTTCGCTCTGCAGCGGTCGGCTGCGGCGCGTCGGCCGGCGGCATCCTCCCGTCTTTCAACCGCTCGATCACCTTTTCCCAGGCGCGGAACTGGGTGGCGAACTCGGGCTGAGAGGCCAAGCGCTCCAGATTGAGGTGCGCCTCGGAGTTATCGTCGCCGTGACAGTCGCCGCAGAATTGGCTGACGAGCGGTCTCGCCTCGCTGATGCCGGCGGCGCGAACTGCTGTACACGACAGAAGCCAAACCGCGCACCAGACCAGCACGGCGCAAATGCCTCGATCTAAATAGGCGTGCGCGATTACCGGACATCGAGCAGGTCGAGCGGCAACGGTGGCTGGGGCAGAGCCGCGGCGCGGACATGATTTTCGAGAATGGCGTTGCCGCGGCGATGCCCCGGAAACGCAGCCACCGGGGCATCGCTGGCCAGCACAGTGCTTGACGAGTCTTGCGTCGAACGCGGCCAGCTTTGCCCCAGCCACCGATCCCGTTGCGCCCGGTAATCGCGCACGGCTATTTGGTAATCTGTCGCGGGTCGGGATCGCCAGCCTGACAAGCGTCAGGCTGGAAAGCCTGACCTACGTGTTCGAGTGCGGCCATTGATTCTCCGCTTCGCTATGCGGTGGAGGCCGCTCCTTCTTGCTCAAGCCCTCGGCTACCTTTGACGGCCGAAGGACAGAGCAGCTCCGCGACCGCCCACGGCGCTTGACGCTCGCTATATTACGCTGTATACAGCGGTGACACAACGACCACCAACCGCGCAGGAAACAACCAATGACTCGTCGCCGGGGTTTTACGCTGATCGAATTGTTAGTGGTCATCGCCATCATCGGGTTGCTGGTGGCGTTGCTGCTGCCGGCGGTGCAGGCCGCGCGAGAAGCCGCCCGTCGTGCCGACTGCAACAACCACCTCAAGCAAATCGGCGTGGCCATGGCGAATTATCATTCGGCCCTCGGCTCCTTTCCTCCGGGCCGCTTGCGCTGCGAAACGATTGCCAATCAGGGCCGCTGTTACTCGGCGTACATCTACTTGCTGCCCTATCTGGAAGCGATGAACGTGCAGCAGACGTTTAACTTGCTGGCCAATGCCGATTCGCCCGACCCGCTCAATCCCACTGCCAATATCGCCGCACGGCTCCAACGGCTCGAGGTCCTGCTCTGCCCAAGCGATCAACATCAGACGCCCATGCCGGGCTTCGAAGTACACAATTATCCCTTGAACACGGGCACAACCTTCCCCGTCTCGACGCTCAATCCCGCCAACGTACCCGTCACCGGCGTGTTTTTCGAGAACTCAAAGGTCGCCATTCGCGACGTGCTGGACGGCAGCAGTAACACGGTCTGCATCAGCGAAACGGTCATCTCCGTGGCTGGCCTGGGCGAGAACCCGGCGGGCATTTGGGACGGAAAGCCGACGAAGGGTTTCGTGCTGACGACCGGCAACGACAACGCCTGGAACAGCCCGGAGCTGACGAGCTACCCGGGGCAATGCGCACCGGGCGGTAAGCTCGAACAGGGCCGAGGGGTCAAATGGTTTTTCGGGGCCCCCGGCCACTCGATGTACAATCACATCCGCGCGCCCAACGATCCGAATATTGATTGCCGCGGCGGTGGCACGCTTAGCAAACTGGGGCCAAGCGTCTGGAACCTCGATTCGCACAACGTCACGGCCCACAGCAACCACCCCACGGGCGTGAATGCCCTGTTTTGCGACGGTCACGTGCAGTTCGTCACCGAAAGCGTCGAGCTTGCCATCTGGTGGGCCTTCGGCAGCCGGGCCGGCGGCGAAGCCATGCCGACTCAGTGACGCCGGACGTGAGAGCCCGTAATCGCACTCGTGATGCGTGTTTGTTCTCAGCGATCAAGGCTTTTACCTAGCCCAGGCATTTATGCCTGGGTAACCAAGACGCAATCACCTTTTTCCGCACGTGGCCGCGTCGAGGGCCGCCTGCGGCGGCCCTCGACGCGGTCACGTGCGGACGTTTGGGCATCATCGTTACCCAGGCATAAATGCCTGGGCTACGTAAAGGTCGGAACAAAATCAGCAGT
>DASSFG010000814.1:0-8382 GCA_035694685.1 Pirellulales bacterium | reverse complement strand
GCCGTCCCGTTGGCCTGCACCACGCGGTCGCGCGCGTTGCGCAAGATCAGATTGCCCTCGACCGGCTGATTGCACGTCAGGGCATTCGTCACAAACCGCCGCAGGTCGGCATTGCGAATTACCTCTTGCAGCCCACGACCTTCGATCTCCGTGGGACCGGCGCCGAGAAGCTTTGCCGCCGCCGCATTTACGCTGATCACGTGCTGTTCGCTATCCACCGCCAGCACGCCTTCGACCATGCTCGTCAGCACGGCTTCTTGCTCGTTGTTACGGCGTCTGAGCGATCCGACCGTGGCCTCGACTCGGTCGGCCATGGCGTTGAAGGCATCGGCCGTGTCCGCCATCTCGCGACAGTCGGGCACGCGCAGCCGCTCGCTGAAATCACCGACCGAAAACCGCTCGGCGGCTTCTTTCAAACGCTGCATCGAACGGGCGACGGTGCGGCCAACGGCCCAGCTCAAGGCCAGCGAAAGGCCGACGATCAGCGGTGCGCCAATCAGCCAACGGGCCGGCGTGCTGGTCACGAAGCGAGAGATCAGCCCGATCAAAGCCAGTGACGCAACCAGCAAAGTGAGCACCTGCGGAAACAGGTGCCAGACCAGCCTCTTCGAGGGCATCAGCTATTCCTTGAACCGATAACCGACTCCGCGCACGGTTTCGATGTATTCGCCAAAGCTTCCCAGCTTCTTCCGCAAGCCGGCTACCTGGACGTCGACCGACCGCTCGGTGACGGGATAATCGTCGCCTTTGACGGCGTCGACAATTTGATTGCGCGAGAAGGCCCAGCCCGGCCGTTGGGCCAGGAAGTGCAACAGGCGGAATTCGGTCAACGTCAGCGTCAGCGGCTTGCCGGCCGCCAGCACCTCGTGTCTGCCGGGATGAATCACCAGCTCGCGGACCTGGATCGTCGCATCGGGGCTGGGCGTTTCGTTCTTTCGCCGCAGCACTGCCCGCACTCGGGCAATGAGCACGCGCGGACTGAAGGGCTTGGTAATGTAATCGTCGGCGCCCAACTCCAGGCCCGTCACCATGTCGGCCTCTTCGCCCTTGGCCGTGAGCATGACGATGGGCACATGCTTGGTGCGTGAGTCGTTCTTGAGCAGCTTGCAGACTTCCAGCCCATCGACGCTGGGCAACAACAGATCGAGCACGATCAGGTCGGGCGGATTGGCCCGCGCCTCGCGCATGGCCTCTTCGCCGCTGCCGACGCAGGTGACGCGATAGCCCTCTTTCGACAAGTTGTAATTGATCAGCTCCAAAAGGTCTTCTTCATCGTCGACGACGAGAATACGATCTTTGGCCATCGAGCGCCTCGCGAACGGATCGGGTAGTCGTTGAGACGTCAGAGATACCATTGGGTTGTTAAAGTTCGGTTAGCGTTTGGTTCGGTTCGGGCCCGCGCCTTATTTTAGCATAATGCCTGACAGGCCGTTGGCCCAGCGAGTGCCAGTGCAAACAGTGCAAACCCACGGTGCCTCAATCACAACGAACGTTGCTGGGCGAGACATCGCTCAAGTAAATGCCGTAGCGGCGGAAGGCGGCCACGACCGCCTTGGCCTTGCTCCAATTGTCTCCAAACTGTTCCTGCTTCTCAGCTTCCCACTCGTCCAGCACTTCCGGCGGAAAATCGGGCGCCTCATCGAGATACGCCCCAGCGAAGTCGATCACAACGGCGGCTGCACGATGGCAATCTCGATGGCCATCAGTTCGTCGTCGAATGCTCGCAGGCGCGGCACATGAAAACCGAGCACCTCCGTGACGTTCTTCTCGCGCAGGCGTAGATAAATATCGCGTTCTCGGTAATAATACAGGCGCTCGGAACCATGGACTTTGATGACTGATTTTTGATCCGTCGCCCAGACCATACCGTGAACGCCGAAGCCGAGTTCTTCTTCCAAAACGCGGCCTCGCTTCGTGGCGAAATGGAGCGCGCGACCCATGACTTCTTGACGGGAATGCGACATGAGTGCTGCTAGCGGTTATTCATCGGACGTTCGACTACAACTTATTGTGAACGGCCGAACGTTCGAGGTCGAGCAGGTCTTATGCGAAACGTGCCTCCTAGCTGAGCCAATCGACCATCCGCCCTGCGAAGGCGAACTGGTAATGCACGTCGACGGCCGTCCTCGTGTTTGGCCGGTGAAGATTCCCGGCGGCATTTCCCGCGCTTCGAAGCTCGTCACGTTCGGCTAAAAAGCTCGCTTGGTGGTGCGCATGTCCTGCAACAGCCGCGTAGCTGCGCCCTTTGGAGTGCGGCGATTTATCGCCGCTTTGGTTTGCGGCGGAGCCGCTTTCTTTTGACCCGTCGGCCGGTGGTCAAAAACTGGCACGACGAAAGAAAGGCCGCTCCGCGACCGACAAAAGCGGCGATGAATCGCCGCACTCCAAAGGCCGGTGCCGCCGCGCAATGCAAAATGACGAGCGCGCGGACCTCCCGAACGCGGCCGACGGCAATGCCTACTTCATAAACTTTCGACGGTCACGGCCATGACAACGGGCGCGGTGTGGTCGGGGCCCTTGACGAGCTCGATGCGCTCGATGGCGTCGCGGCGGCCGGGTTGAATGGCGAAGTAGCGTATCTGCTGGCCGCGGAGCTTGAAGGCGAGTTTCGACTTGGGCACTTCAAACTGTCCGATGTAGTCGGCAAAGTGCTCGCCGTTGCGCAAGGCATGTTCTTCGCTCTGGCCGTCGGCATAGTGCAGCCGCACGATCATCGACACGCTGCCGTCCTTCAGTTCGCCCTGCGCGCCCCAGCCGCTCACGCCGCTAAGAAAGTGAATCGCTTTAGCCGGCCCATTGTAGGCCAGTGAAACCGACTTGGGCATCTCCGGCGGGAACGTTCCATTCGGCCCATAGAGCATCACCACGTTCGGCACGCGGTCGCCCTGCGGATCGACCAGCGTGAAGGGCACTCCCTCGAACGTCTTCGTCGACCAATCGGGGAAGACCAGCCGCTCGGCGCCGGCCTCCTTGCTGTAAAACATCCCCCGCGTGCTCACGATGGTCGCCACGCGGCGCAGGTCGAGCGGCAAAAACTTGCCTCGTTGTGTGAGGAACTCCAGCAGGTTGACAATCGCTTCCGGCGGCACTTGCTTTTCAAACCCTTCGGGCATGAGCGATTTGGGCGACGCCACGAGTTCTTCGATGTTCTCGCGCAGTACCGCGTGGCGCTTAGCTTCCGCATCGATGATTTCGATGGCCGTCTTGCTCTCGCCGGCCAACAGTCCGTTCATCACCAGGCCGTCGTCGGTAACTACGGTATAAACGCGGTAATTGCCTTCTACGTTGCGGCTAGGGTCGATGATGTGCGTGAGCAGTTCGGCCTTGGGATGGACCGCCATGCCTGTCAGGTCGGGACCGACCTTGGCGCCTTCGCCACTGTGCGTGTGACATTTGGCGCACTGCAGTTTGAACACTTCCTTACCGGCGGTGGCGTTGCCCGACTTTTTGGCCAGCGGCAACAGTTCTTCCAGCACCTTCTGCCGGTCGGCATTGGGCAGGCCGGCATCGCGGGAGAGAATGTCTTTGGCTCGCTTGGCAATGTTGCGGTCGGGATGTGCGGCCAGGGCCTGCTTCTGATCGAGCGTCAGCTCGGCAAGCTGCAACTTGCCCTCCGCCAACCCGTCCAAAAAGGCCCGAGTGAACGATGGGCGGCCAAGCAGCACGCGCACCGCCGCTTTTTTCGCCACTGGCGTCAGGGCCGCAAATTTGCCCACCAGCTCGTTGGCGACTTCGTCGGAGTCGCTGCCCGCCAACGCGTCGATGACGCCGGCGGCCACGTCGGGCGAAGTGCGGGGCGAGGCCACGAGATCGAGCAAGGGCTCAACCACCGACGACTCGTTGCCGCGAAATTCAATCATTTGCCGCGCGGCGGCTACGCGCTTGTCGTCTGGCTGCTTCTCGTCCGTCACGGCGGCTGTCAACGATGCCAGGATTTCGTTGGCATACTGGTCGAGCTTTTTACTGCCCCAGCCGGTGGCCAGCTTGACCAATTGTCCACGAGCGCCGGTCGACAGCCGCGGCAGCAGCTCGACAAGCGCTTTTTCCGCCGAGTCGTCGAGGTCTACCTGCCGCCCCTTGGACCACCCCTTTGCCAAGCCGCCGATCACCGTTTCAGCCAGTTCAAGATCCGTCCCCGTTAGCGTCTTGAGCAGGGAGCCAACTGAGTCGGACGGTCCACCACGGGCATAGTGCTCACTCACTCGGTCCACTACAGCAAGATAGCGCGAGGCTCCCTCGGCAGTTTGCGGAACGCCACGGAGGGCGTTCCCTACCGAGGCCGGAGTCTCGCCAAGATTGTTTCGCGCCACTGCATCCAAAAATGCCAGATCGTGCTTGGCGGCAGCGGCGGTCACGGCGTCAGGCAGCCATTTGTCGAACAGGTTCTCCGGCAGGGTGAGCATCGCCGCAATCGCCTGACCGACTTGCGGATCGGCGGGCGTCTCGGCCAGGGCCAGCAACGCCGCCAGGCGAACTTGGGCGTCCGTATCGTTGAGCAAACCGGCGTGCAATATTGCTGTGGTGGTTTCGCCCGTTGCCGGCACTACGGCGGCGGCGTTGCGCCGCACGCCCGCCGACGGATGCACGAGCGCGCCGACAGCCACCGCATTCGCCGGCGAGTTCTGGTCCTCGACGGCTGCCAGCCCCTTCAGGGTCCAGAGCGCATGAATCGCGGCGGTGTTCAGCCCGAGCTCATCCACGTCGGGATTCATTATGAAGTCAATCAGTTGAGGAACAACGTCGAGCTGTCCACGCTCGACCAACAGCCGCTGAGCGTGCTTGCGCCAGAACATGTTCGTATGACGAAGCGTCTCCACGAGCTCGCCTGGCGACGCGTCACCTAACGAAAAGCGCTCGCGCTTCGGCGCCGCCTGGTAAACCACGCGGTAGATGCGGCCGTGTCGCTTGTCCCGCAAGTTCGTCTCATAGGCGCCGCCTTTGCCCGTCTGGAAGCCGGCGGGCGTGGGATTGTGCTGCACGATAAAGTTGTACCAGTCGATCACCCAGACGTGGCCGTCGGGGCCAACTTCGGCCATGATCGGGGCCGTCCACTCGTCGTCGCTCCCCAACAGATTCGATGGGTTCGTCGAGTGGTAATCGGCGCCGTCCGGCATTAGCACGAAGGTGCCCACCAGGTGCCCGGTGCCGTCGGTTACAAACGCCGTGCGGTTCCAATAACTCTTGGGATATTCTCGCGCCGTGTAGAGCGCATGGCCGGCCGCCGCCGTGTAGCCGCCATGCTGATCGACCTGGCGAATTTTTTCCGTCGGGGCGTGAAAGAGAAAGGTGTCGGCGATGCCGTTCAACTGGCCGGCCGACCAGCCGCGCACCGCTTCGTAATACCGGTTGGCAATGGGCAAATACTCGCTGGGGTTGCGGTTGGCCGTCGAACCGAAGACGATTCCCTCTTCGCTGAAGCCAAGGCCCCAGGTGTTGTTGTTCGTCGAACGCAGGAATTCGAGCTGGGAGCCATCTGGCTTGAAGCGATAAAAGCCCTGGCCAAACCGGTGATGCTCGCCGCCTACCTCGCCGTCGAAACCTGAATAGCCGACCATGCCCCAAATCCAGTTGTCGAGTCCGTACTGCAAGTTGCTGGGACCGGCGTGAGTGTCGCGCGTGCTCCAGCCGGTAAACAGCACCTCGCGGACGTCGGCCTGGTCGTCGCCGTCCGTGTCTTTCAGAAACAGCATGTCGGGCGCTTGCGCCACGATCAGGCCGCCGCGAGCGAAGGTCAGGCTGGTGGGGATGCTGAGCTTTTCGGCAAACACAGTGAACTTGTCAGCTCGGCCGTCCCCGTCGGTATCTTCGCAAATCTTAATGCGATCGCGGCCATTATCAGGCTCTTGCAGCTCGTTGGGATAATCGAAGGTTTCGGCGATCCAGAGCCGGCCGCGTTCGTCCCAGGACATGGCGACGGGCTTGGCGATGTCGGGCTCGGCGGCAAAAAGCTGTGCCTCGAAGCCGACTGGCGTGATCAGGTGCTTCATCGACTCGGCCGGATCCAGCGGCTTTTGCATTTTGGTAATCGGATCGGCCTGAACGCCCCACTTTGCGCTCGGCGGATAGAACGGCACTTTGGCTTCGACGTATTCAAACGGCTTGACGTCGTCGCGCGGCGGTGTCGTTTCGGTGAATTCAACGCCAAACGGCGGATAAGGTCCGGCCGCCGAGGGATCGCGGCCGACCGACCAGCGGATGCCGCGCACGAGCAGGTTCACAAAGCCGGCATGTCCCCAGGTGCGCTGATCGTGGCCCCAAGCGGTGTAAAAGATGCGTCCTTTGCCGTGCCTGCGGACCCACGTCCACGGCTCGCGGCCCTCGGCGTCGACACGGTACGACAGCACCTCACGGTCTTTGTCATTGTGCATGTGGTGTACGTAGCTCTCGTCCCAGCTTTCGAAGCCACTGTAATCTTTCATCAGCGGATGGTCGGGCCGGGCGACCGTCTCGCTGAAGACGCCCGTGCCATGCCGTTGGAACTGCGCTCCGATCAGATCCACGATGGGCTGCGAGTTGCGGAAACAATACGAGGCGCAGTGCAACGGCACAAAGCCATGCCCGGCGGCCACGTAATCGAGCAACGCCCGCTCCTGATCGGGCTCGATGCGGTCGATATTGGCGTATACCAGCAGAACGTCGAATTTGCCGAGCGTGGCGGCATTCAGATCGGCCATGCGCTCGGTATACGTCACGTCGATGCCGTGCCGTGCCAACACGGGCTGACTCTGCCGAAAGCGGTCGGCCGGCCGATGGTGACCCTGGTCGCCGAGGAACAAGACCTTGATCCGCGCAGACTCTGCCCCGTTGGCTCCCAACGGAGAGAGGCAGATCAAAGCGATCAAGAACGCACAGTTTTTGCGTAACATTCGACGAGGCTCCGACGGAAAAATGCAAGCGTTGATTATATCCTGCACTACCGCCGAACGTCACCCTTTGCGGCCGGCGCACGTCCCCTGACAACGAGCTCGTCCCGGCAGAGGTGGCGATATCTGTAGGGTGGGACGAGCGAAGCGAGTCCCATCCTACTCCAGCCCCCGACGACTCGCGGGCCAACCCCAAAGCGGGTATGATCTCCCGAATGAGCGAAGAGATTTACAGTCCGGGTCTGGAAGGCGTGGTCGCCGGCGAAACGGCTATCAGTACGTTGGCCGGGGGCTTGCAGTATCGCGGCTATGCCGTCGAAGAGTTGGCGACACAGAGCACCTTCGAGGAGGTCGCCTATTTGATTCTGCACGGTGAGCTGCCGGCCACGGCGCAACTCGACGCCTTCCGGCAGCGGCTGCGCAGGGCGCAAGCGGTCGACCCGGGCGTGATCGACGTGGTGCGGCGGCTGCCCGTGCAAGCTCCGCTGATGGACGTAATGCGCACGGGCGCCAGCCTGCTGGCGCACTGGGACGAAGAAGCCGCCGACAATAGCCACGCTGCGAACCTGCGGAAGGCGGAAAGGCTGGTGGCCCAGCTCCCGGTCATCATGGCCGCACGGCAACGCCTGGCGTCGGGCAAAGAGCCCGTGTCGCCGGACGATCGCCTGTCGCTGGCCGGCAACGTGTTGTGGATGCTCAATCGCGCGGCGCCGTCGCCTCAGGCGGTGAAGGCGATGGACGTATCGCTCATTCTCTATGCCGAACACGAGTTCAACGCTTCCACCTTTACGGCCCGCGTGGTGGCCTCCACGCTCAGCGATTTGCACTCGGCCGTCACGGCGGCCATCGGCGCTCTCAAGGGGCCGCTGCACGGGGGTGCCAACGAACGCGTGATGGAGGTGCTGGCCGAGGTCGGCAGCTCGGCCAATGCTGAGCGTTGGGTGCGCGAGGCGCTGGCCGCCAAGCGCCGCATCATGGGCTTCGGCCACCGCGTGTACAAAACGGGCGATCCACGCGCGGTCTATCTCAAGACGCTCTGTGGAGAGCTGGCCCGCGAAACGGGTCACGAAGACATGGAGCGGATGGCCGAGGTGATCGAAACGATTGTCGGCCAGGAGAAAAAGCTGCCGCCCAATCTCGATTGGCCCAGCGCCCGGCTCTATCATTATCTTGGCCTGCCGGTCGAGCTGTATACGCCTCTGTTCGTGATTAGCCGCGTCACCGGCTGGAGTGCACACGTCATTGAGCAACTCGACAACAACCGACTCATCCGGCCGCGTTCGCGATACACCGGCCCGGCGCCAAGAAAGCTGCCGGCTCTGGACGAGCGTCAGTGATTGATCGATTGAACTGAATAGCCGTGCGCCATTACCGGGCGCAACGGCATCGGTGGCTGGGGCAAAGCTGGCCGCGTTCGACCGAGAACCCGTTAGACGCCCTGCCGGCCAGCGATGCCCCGGTGCCAGCGTTCCGGGGCATCGCCGCGGCAACGCCTCTGTCAAAGATCATGTCCGCGTCG
>DASSFG010000813.1:0-4930 GCA_035694685.1 Pirellulales bacterium | reverse complement strand
CAAGCCAGCGCCAACTACGGCACCAACGGCGACGTGACTTTATCGCGGCCTACAACCATCCCGGCCAGCGCCGATCCGGTTCTCGTCATGACGACCGTTGAAAACCCTCGCGGCGAAGCCTACGAAACGATCGACCCCGCCGGCCGCCTCGATCAAACCACGTTCGACGACGCCGGTCGCCGCATCGAGCTTGTGTTGAATGTGCAGCCAATTAGTTCATCCAGTAGCAGTTCGTCGTCAGGCTCGCTGCCGACCTCCGACGATCAGAACAACACCACGCTCTGGTCCTACACGGCCGATAGCCAGATTGCCTCTCTCACCGCGGTGAACGTAGCAACCGGCAATCAAACGACGATGTACCTCTACGGCACGTCATTGCCCGACTCCGACGTGGCGCGGAACGACGTTTTGTCGTCGGTCGTCTATCCCGACGGCGGCGTCGTCACCTATCGCGTGAATCGGCAATCGCAGGTAAAGCAATTCACCGACCAGCGGTTAGTCATCCACGCCTACAGCTTCGACCTTTTGGGCCGGCAAACGCAGGATGCCGTTATTTCGCTGGGATCGAGCTCATCTAGCTCGTCGAGCAGCAGTTCTTCCAGCAGCGGCGCACCGAGCGGCGTCGACGCCACGGTCCTGCGGATTGGCCGCACCTACGAAGCCCGCGGGCTACTGCAGAACGTGACCAGCTACTCCAGCCCGATCGTCGGCGAAGGCGTTGTTGTGAACGATGTTCAGCGGATCTATAATTCGTTCGAGCAGCTCGTCACGGAATTTCAGGAGCATTCCGGCGCCGTGAACATCTCGACTTCGGTCAACGTGCAGTACCAATACGCCGACGGGTCGGCCAACACCATTCGGTCCACGGCACTTGTCTACCCGAACGGCCGTGTGTTGCATTACGACTATGGCACTTCTGGCGGCATTGACGATGCCCTGAGCCGCGTTGCCAGCCTGATCGACGACGATGGCGTGACCCATTTGGCCGATTACACCCGCATCGGTGCCGACACCTTCGTCCACCAATCCTCGCCTGAGCCGCAAATCGCCTGGTCGTTGATTGACGGCTCTGGGATCGACCCCTACACGGGCTTCGATCAATTTAACCGCGTGATCGATAACCGATGGTATAGCACGGCTACGAGCAGCGACCTGGATCGCATTCAACATGGCTACGACCGCGCTAGTAATCGCCTCTGGCGCAAAAACACGGTCGCCGAAACCGCAGGTGTCTTTCTCGATGAGCTCTACGCCTATGACGGCCTTCATCGCCTTGCCGAAATGCAGCGCGGCCAGCTCAACGGCACAGACAGCGCTATCGTCAGCGGCACGCTTAATTTCGCGCAAGCCTGGGGTCTCGACGCCACTGGCAACTGGCAGCAATTCTGGGAGAACAGCACTGGTTCGACGTGGGACTTGCAACAATCCCGCACCGCCAGCAAGTCGAATGAAATTACAAGCATTGTCGGTGGCGGCTGGACGCAGCCGGGGTACGATCCCGCTGGCAACATGGTGCAGAACCCCAATGGCAACGCCCCAACGGGGACCGACGAGGCGACGATCGATGCCTGGAATCGGCAGATGTCGGTTTACAGCGGCGGTTCGCTACTCCAGCAGAGTGCCTACGACGGCGAGGATCGGCGCGTTGCGAAGCTCGTGCCAGGCACGCTACGCCACTACTACTTCTCGATGGATTGGGAATCCGTTGAAGAGCGTTTAGATGCTTCAACTTCGGCAGATCGGCAGTTCATCTGGGGTCAGCGCTATATCGATGACCTCGTCTTACGTGACCGCGCGGACGAGCGAATCTACGCCTTGAAAGATCCGAACTGGAGCGTGTCGAACATTGTGGATTCTAGCGGCACCGCCCTCGAGCGGTACTTGTATGCGGCGTATGGGATGCCGAGTTTCATTGGATCCGATTTTTCGCCTAACAATGGGGGAAGCTCACAATACGGTTGGGAGGTTCTTTTCGCTGGCTATTGGTTCGACGCGATCACGTACATGTATCTGGTCCGCAACCGGCGGTATTTCCCCTTGCTCGGCCGGTGGCTCACTCGTGATCCGTTAGGCGCGCGAATGAACAGTCTCTATCTTTACGCCGACGCAAGACCTATTGTCTATGTCGATCCGCTTGGCCTCGCTCCTGGTCAAGGTGGCACTGTGATTGATCCGCCGTTACCACGCCCGATACGGCCCGTGCCACCGTTCAGGCCCCCGGTGGTAACGCCGCCCGCGCCGGGTTTTCTCGAGAAGGTTTGGACAAAATGTACCCCCGTCCTCCGGCGCATCGCAACCGGTCCCGCTACCTTCATTGAAGTATGGCTTTGGCCAAACGAGTGTGGCTGGGACGATGAGCTGCCTCGAGTCCGTCGCAGGTGCCCACGGACTTGCAAAGAGCAAAATCCCGACTGGCCCTATTGTCCATCGGGAAGCTCAGGGCATCCGTTTGTCGCGGCAGGTAGCTTCTTTGCGACTCATTGCCCTGGAGGCGCCGCGGCAGGCCTTACCATCGGTAATTGCGTCCCCATTACCGGCCGCGCGGGGCGAGCTGTGGCATGCCGACAGAGAGGCCTGATGGGCGGGGGAACCCAATACCACTGCGAGATTCTCAAAAATGGGGTTCCGTATGCGCCTTACCGTGTCAGTGTATCGTGCTGTAACTGTTGCAAGAAAATAGTTCAAGCCCAGACATGTTTGGAAATTGACGCGCACTTCAGTACTGGCAATTCGCCCGTACCGACAACAGGTGTTCGGCCGCCAGAATGCTAGCCGGAGAAATAGCCGATGCGTACGCAGCAACCGATCCTTATAATTGTTCAGTCTGGTGAAACTTCGATAAGGCTGAGTCTCGATCCTGATAGAACCTCAGACTGCGACGCCTCGCCGATTTCCGTACAGGTTTATATTCGTTGCCATGATGGGCGAGCTGCATTTGTCACGGATTACTGCTCGCGTCGATCACTGGTGGATCTTCGTGACAGCTTGGAAGCGGTCGAGGCGGGACTCGCCGATTCAGCCGCCCTTTCAACGATGGACGGCGGTTTTGAATTGCTGGTCAAGTCGGGGCGCGGCGGCTACCGGTTACGTGGCAAGGCCATGCCTTCCAAAGACGCAAATTTGAATAGTTGCGGCGAGAGCGAACTTTCAGCCCCGGCGTCGCAGCTTTTCAAGTTCTCCTCGGAGCTAACGCTTAACGACCTGCGTGCGGCGTTATTGCAATTGAACGAGTCCCTTGCGCGCTTGCAAGGCACCGTGATCGATCATTAATGCCCCAATCCCTCTTATGTCGGGACAGGGGTCGCGGACAGGTGGATTATAAAAAAAGCCGACGATGTCGGGGTGGCGCAAGCCACCCCCGTCCCGCTGCTCTGCATTTTCGCGAAGCCATACACGCGTTCAACCACTAATCCAGCTAGGTGCCTGCCGGTCGCGCCACGCCGTCGAGTGACGCCATTTCAAGGTCTTAGATCTTAGTTTTTAGGTCTTAGGACTTAGGTCTTAGTAGCGCTAGCGCGTCGGGTGCGCTCGTCGGACGCACGGCGCGCGCGAGTTGCTTCGCGCTGCGCACTTCCAAAACGAGATTGTAATTACCAATCCACGTTATCCTCAGAAGGAGAACCCACCATGACCGCCTCAATCTCAACCAACTCGACTGTGAACGCTTCGAGCGAAGTCGCCGCTCCGTTCTCTCAACCGCCGCGGCCTACCGGCGTTCATCCGGCGGCGGAATTGTTTCCGCTGATGAAAGATACCGATTTGAGCATGCTGGTGGAAGATATCGCCTCGCACGGTTTGCGCGAGCCGATTCTCGTCTATCAGGGGCTCATCCTCGATGGCCGCAACCGCCTCCGGGCGTGCGAAGTGGCGGGTGTCGAGCCGCGATTCGTCGAGTGGGACGGCGTCGGTTCGCCGCTGGCCGTCGTGCTCTCGCGCAACCTCCACCGCCGCCACCTGAACGAAGGCCAGCGCGCCATCATCGCCGCCCGAGCCAAAGTCATGTTCGAAGAAGAAGCCGCCGAGCGTAAACGTGCCAGTCAGTTCGGCGGCCAAGAACTCGGCACCGATCAGCCCGAAAACGGCGAAAACACGGTGGGTGCAAATTTGCGCCAGCCGGGTCGCTCCAACGACCAGGCCGCCGAGCTGCTGAATGTCTCTCCGCGCTCCGTCTGTACCGCCTCACGCGTGCTGAAATCCGCCGACGAACAAGTCATCGCCGCCGTCGAATCGGGCGACGTCGCCGTTAGCGACGCCGGGACCGTCGCCGATCGTCCCAAAGACCAGCAACGCCAGGCCCTCGCCGCCGTCCGTCAAGGCCGTGCCCGTACCCTCCGCCACGCCGCCGAGCAAGAGTTCGGCGCACAATCCTCTCCGGCGCAGAGCGACTCCAGCGCCGCACCATCGGCCCGCGAGCTTCGCCGCGAAGCGACGCGTTTCGTGCGCCAGCTCGACAAGCTCCTCTTGCGTCTCGACGCCCTCACCGCCGCCTTCGGCGCCAACGAGCACACCGACCGCATGCGCCAGTGTCTCCACCACCTCGTCGACCTCTTCCGCGACTTCGCCCAGCAATGTCTTCCATCAAAGTAACATCAATGCCAACATTGCCGAACACGCCCGCCGCCACGTCGCTCTTCAATTTGCAATTGTCAATTTGCAATTTGCAATAAGTCCCGCCGCTCGCATGACGTGAGCGTAGCAACGAAGGTGCGTCATACGACCGCGTTGCGGTCGGCGTTTCGGCGTGCTAACCATGTCCCTCGACCGCATCCTCGAACATTGCGAGCAGCCGTATCATCGCGGTCCCGCGCCGCGCGCCACGCACGCCCACGAGCAAACCAATCCCGCCTGCGGCGATGTCGTGCACATTGAACTAACCATCGAAGACAACATCATCCATCACGCCTATTTCACGGGCGTCGGCTGTCGCATC
>DASSFG010000812.1:0-5632 GCA_035694685.1 Pirellulales bacterium | reverse complement strand
GGCTAAGTAAAAGTCGAAAAGAAAATCAACCATGCCGGATTGTCATCCCTTCACCTTCGACCGACGGGTCTTTCTCGGCCGCTACGCAGGCTGCCTGGGAACGCTTGCGCTGGCTGAACTGCTCTCTGATGGAAGACCGCGCGCCGCGGCGAGCGAGACGACGCAATCGCACGCGCTGCCGCAGGGCCGGGCAAAGGCCGTGATCTGCCTGTTCCAGCACGGTGGTCCAAGCCAGATGGACCTGTTCGACGCTAAGCCCGAGCTGTCAAAGCGGCACGGCGAAGCCTACCCCGGCGAGCTCGAAGTTCACTTCGACAAGCAACGAGGCAAGTTGTTGGCATCGCCCTTTAAGTTCGCACGTTGCGGCAGTTCCGGCATCGAGCTCTCGGAATTGTTGCCGCACACGGCCGGCATCGTCGACGACCTGACGTTGGTGCACTCGATGACCACGGAATCGGTCGATCATGAAGCGGCGCTGCGGCTCATCCATACCGGCAAGATACAAGCCGGGCGTCCGGCGTGGGGATCCTGGGTCGCCTACGCGCTGGGCGCCGAAAACCGCGCTCTGCCAACGTATGTCGTCCTTTCCGACCCCGGCGGATTGCCAGTCGACGGCGTCAGGAACTGGTCGAGCGGTTGGCTGCCGGCGGTCTACCAGGGTACTCCGTTTCGATCGGGCGCCTCGCCTGTGCTGAACCTCGCTACCCCGCCGCAGATTACGCCGGCGGGGAGGCGCAGCCAGTTGCAGTTTCTGGACGAGCTGAACCGCTTGCACCTCGAGCGCCACGCCGACAGCTCGGAGTTGGCCGCCCGCATTGCCAACTTCGAAACGGCCGCTCGCATGCAAACGGCCGTGCCCGAGGCGCTCGATCTGGCGAGCGAGACCGAAGCCACGCGGCGAATGTACGGTCTCGATCGTCCGGCCACGCAAGAGTATGGCACCCGCTGCCTCGTGGCGCGGCGGTTGGTGGAGCGTGGCGTGCGCTTCGTACAGGTCTTTATGAGCGGCCAGCCCTGGGACACTCATAGCAAGAACGCGGAAAGCTTGCGGGGGCTGTGCGAGCGGACCGACCAGCCAAGCGCGGCCTTGGTGCGCGATCTCAAGCAACGGGGCCTGCTCGATTCAACGATCGTGCTTTGGACCGGCGAGTTTGGCCGCTTGCCCGTCTCGCAGGGAACCGATGGCCGCGACCATAACCGGCACGCCTTTTCGCTGTGGCTGGCCGGCGGCGGTTTCAAAGGCGGTTACGCGCACGGTCAGACCGACGATTTCGGCTACGCCGCCGTTGAACGGCCCGTTAGCGTACACGACCTGCACGCCACGCTGTTGCACGCGCTAGGACTCAATCACACGCAGCTCACTTACCCGCACGAGGGCCGCAATGACAGCCTGACCGACGTGGAGGTTTCAAAAGCCCGGGTGGTGACCGAGCTCCTGGCGTAAGGGGACAGGCGAGCGGCACACGTCAGTGTGCCGGTGGTACGTTCAACCGGTTGGCGCCACGCATTCCTAAGAATTCAGACATTACCGGGAGGCTGACGCCTCCCGCTCGCCACAGGCGAGCGGCACACGTCAGCGTGCCGGTGGTACGTCATTACGGTTGCCGCCAGGCTCCGTGGCAGGCCTTCGTTAGATCGGCCGCAGCCCGCGGACCCCAGGTACCCGCGGCATAGTTGGGAAAATAGGGCGGCGGCGCGGCCGTCCAGGCATCGAGAATCGGCGTCACGAATTCCCAGGCGGCTTCCAGTTCTTCCGAACGCATGAACAGCGTCGAGTCGCCGCGCAAGGCATCGAGAATCAGCCGCTCGTAGGCTTCGGGTAAAGGTCGCCGGAACGATTGGCCATAATCGAAATCCATTCGCACCGGTTGCAGGTCGAGGTTCATGCCCGGCCGCTTGGTCGAAAAGGAGAGGCTGATTCCTTCGTCGGGCTGAATGCGGAATGCGAGCACGCTAGGATGGGCGTCGGTCAGATCGCAGAAATCGCCTTCGCATTCCACCGTGCGAAACAATCGTAACGGCGGCAAGCGGAATTGCACCGCGATCTCGGTCGTGCGCCGCGGCAAACGCTTGCCGGCACGGAGCAAAAACGGCACACCGGCCCAACGCCAATCGTCGACCTCGACGCGCATGGCCACGTAGGTTTCGGTGTTTGATTCCGGGTTGACCGCTTCTTCCTGGCGATAGGCCTTCACCGGTTGCCCGTCGACATGCCCGGCGCCGTATTGACCTCGCACCACCTGGCGCGCTACGTCTTTTGATCCGAGGGGCACGAGATTGCGGAGCACCTTGAGCTTGGCGTCGCCAATGTCGCGGGCTTTGAGGGAGGCGGGCGGATCCATCGCCACCAGCGCCAGCAATTGCAGCAGATGGTTCTGAATAACGTCACGCAGGGCGCCGGCGTTGTCGTAGAACGCGCCGCGTCGGCCTTCCATGCCTACCGTCTCGGCCGCGGTAATCTGGACGTGATCGACAAATTGCCGGTTGAAGAGCGGCTCAAAGATGGCGTTGCCAAAGCGGAAGGCCAGAACGTTTTGTACGGTTTCCTTGCCCAGGTAATGGTCGATACGATAGATCTGGCTCGGCTGCAAGAAAGATAGCACGTGCTGGTCGAGCCGCTGAGCGCTGGCCAGGTCGTGCCCGAAGGGCTTCTCGACCACCACCCGCGACCAGGGCGGCGGAGGCCCGCGGTGGATGGCGTCCGCTCGTGCAATACCTTCCACGATGGGCGCGAAGTGCCCCGGATCGGTCGCCAGGTAAAACAACCGGTTGCGCGGCAAGTCGCGCTCTTCTTCGACCAGACTCAGCCGCTCGGCGACGGTCGCCAACCCCGCACTGGTGGCGATGTCGGCCTGGTGATAAACGACGTTGGCCGCAAACGATGTCAGCTTTTCTTCGGCAATCGGATGGTCGCGGAAGTGGCGGATCGCTTCCACCGCTTCGTTGCGAAAACTTTCGTCCGACTTTTCGCGCCGCCCGATGCCGACGATGGCAAATTGCGGCGGCAAGAACCGATCGTGCCACAGACCGAACAGTGCCGGCAGCAGCTTGCGGGCCGTCAGATCGCCGGTGGCGCCAAAGATCACCAGCGCAAACGGGTCGGGCTGCTTCACCGAGCCGACGAAAGAGGCTGCTCCATGAGCGCTAGCTTCTTCGGCGACTCGTGCGGTGGGAAGGTTTTCCATACTATTAAGCCCTGATTTCTTTGCGCCCGGCGAAGATTTCATGCCGCGGAATTGCTCAGACCCCGGCGGAACAAGTCAAAATGCAAAATGCAAAATGCAAGATGGCACGACGGCGGCGGTCGCACGATGGCGCATCCGCTTGCGCCATTTTTTGTTTTGCATTTTTCGTTTTGCATTTTGCATTAGCGGCCGGCTAAACGGCTGGTTATTGGTTGCGGCCAACGGCCGCGCCAGGGTTGATCGTGGGCTGAAATCGCGTTCAAGCTGATACATCGTTTAACCGCTGGCGGGATGGGTGCGGCCCGCGCGAGGGCGAGCCTCGCGCAGGCCGTTGGCCCTGCGGTTAAACGATCTGTCGAATTTATCCAAGCAACCGCCGCAGGACATTGCCGGTGATCTTCGACACGGCATCGTCGACCAGAAGGCAACTCGGCCAGGCGATCGAGCCGGCGGAAAACACCTCACCCCCGCTGGGCGTGTTGTAGTAAATCATCTCGGCGCCGCCGTCGTCGCGGTTGGTTCCTTTGGCCAACAGCTTCGCGTTGTGCGGCGAGCTGGCCGACCGCTTGTCGGTCTCATGAGCGCTGGCGCCGCCTGGACAGCGGCAGTGTTGACTGTTCTCGCCGAAAAGGTCGTCTCGCTTCAGTCCGGTGTCGGCAAATGCCCAATGGTCGGCCTCGACCACACGATAGGGCGCCCCGGTCATCGCGCCGGCATCGCTATAGACCACGCCCAGCAAGTTCGCTTCCGATTCCACGCGCAGGTGAAACCGGCTGTCCAGCTTGCGGCGCTCGATCTCACGCTGGTCGCCGTTGCGGCAGATGATCGTTTGCCCGTCGACAAACTCGATCTCGCAGTTCAGGCCATTGCCGCCCAGGTACAACAGCTTGCCCCCTAGCTCATCGACCCAGCCTTTCAGCCTGACGTACATCTTGCGCGACCAATACTCGGGGTGCGTGGAAAGCACCAGCACGCGATAATCGGCCAGGTCAAGCTGGTCGAAATGAAATTGGGTCTCAGCGTAGTAGTCGTATTCAAAACCTTCGCGCTCCAGCCAGGCGAGTAACCGCCATTCGGCGGCCGCCAGATGGCACGCCGAACGTCCTTCGATCGGGTCGGTCGCTCGCTCTTCGAGGGCGATCGAGTTGATCGGCTCCGGCCGGTCGAACGACAAGGGATCGTAGTCGGCGGTATCGTATTGGAGATGATTCAGGTCGGTATAGCGTTTCAGCTCCTGCCGCGAGTTGACCGTCGGCGTGGAAGGGAAGCGGTCGGCGTGAATGTAATTGCTGCGTCCGCCGAAGTTGTTGTACGCGTTCCAGGTAATGTTCGAGGCAAGCACCGCCAGCTTGCTCTTGGGCCGCGCGGGCGCGACGATCCAAGGAAACGAGAAGTGCAGTCCCGCAGCCGTCTGCGCGTGAAAGTAGTACAAGCCGCTCGGTGCCGGCGCCTCGACGAACTGGCGATGGACCTTGATGTTGTAGCCTTGCTTGTTCCAGCCGACGCCGGACTGCGTGTAATCGCCGTCGGGCGTGATCTGCATTGTGGCCCGCGGGCCGTGCTCGTCGTGCCAGCCGAGCAAACGCACGAGCTCCTTTTCGCGGCCGTAGCGCCAGAGCTCGAGCTTATACGCGTCGGTCGAATGGACGCGGAACTCGGCTTCTTCGCCAACCTTGACCCATTTCGGCCAGACATAGCCCAGCAGGCCGTCGGCCAACAAGCGAAACTGATGGACCTCGCCGGGCCGCACGCCAACCTGTACATGTTTTGAGCCGTACCCTGTTTTGTACAGCGTCACGTCGTAGCGGCCGGGGGCAAGGTCGGCATAAACCGCTCCCGTGGCCCGTGAACGGGCTTCGACTGACCGACCATCGCGCACGAATTCCAGCAGCACGTCGGGCAAAGCCACGTAGCGTTCATTGCTGACGTAACCGATAAGCATGGCAACTCTTACATGTAGGGTGAGACAAGCGCGCTTTGCGAGCGCCGGCCCACCGCGCGGAAAGGCAGAAGGCAAAAGGCAAAAGGCAAAACGTCTTCTATGTTTCTCCTTTTGCCTTGCTGACGGTGAGCCGGCAGTCGCTAAAAACGGACCTCGCCGCGCCCTAAACATCACGTTCACCCGTGCCTTTACACACAATGAGCCGCAGCACGTTTGACAGCAGCGCGTCGCAACGTCCCATAGTTATAATCATCATGGCGAAGCGTAGCCAGTTGGCCCACCAAGGCAAGCCGTCCAAGCTGCGCGGCCGCCCACGCAGCACCTAATAGGAACAACGTCACGCCGGTGTTACAGTGATGCGTCGTCGGCAGCGGCTACGTCCACAGCGCGGCCAAAGACGCAAACCTCCGGACCCGTACAGTCCATGTCGCGAACCCAAATCCGCACCCTCGTCGGTCTGCTGATTGTTGTCCATCCGGCCGTGGCCGTGTCGCTGAACCCAGTG
>DASSFG010000811.1:0-3937 GCA_035694685.1 Pirellulales bacterium | reverse complement strand
TCAGGGCCGCCAGGGCGACGCTGTGCCAGAAGACAAACCGCAGAATGGCGCCTTCGCCGCCAGTCTGCTCGGTGGCCACCGCCGCGACGACAATGCTCTGGGCATCGATCATCTTGCCCATGACGCCGCCCGTGCTGTTCGAGGCGACGATGAGGAGCGGGTTGAGGCCCAATTGTTCGGCGGTGATTCGCTGTAAACTGCCAAACAGCGCGTTCGATGAGGTGTCGGATCCGGTGAGGGCCACACCCAGCCAGCCCAAGAGAGGCGCGAAGAACGGATAGAGCCGGCCGGTGTGCGTAAAGGCCAGCCCCATCGTGGCGTCGCTGCCGCTGTACTTGGTGACGAAGGCCAACGCCAGCATGCAGGCAATGGTCAGCAGGGCCCAACGCATGCGCCATAGAGTGCTGAAGAAGATTTCAACGAACACGCGCGGACCAATCCGCAACCAGGCAGCCGTGAGAACCGCCGCCAGGAAGATGCCGGTGCCCGTGGCTGACAGCCAGTTCAGGTCGTAAACCGCCTTTTCCGGATCGGCGGCCCGATCGAGCCCCTCGGGTACACGGGCCACGGGCGCCGTGCGATAGACGAGCTTGTCCAAACCGGGTACCGCAACCGAAATCTTGCTACGTCCGGCGAGCAGATTGGGTTGCTTCTCCGCGCCGCCATTCAGAAACGTCTTGACCGGCGGCCAGCCCCAGAGGAACACCATCAGCGACAACAACACCCACGGCGTCCACGCGTAGGCCACCTGGCCTGCACGCAACGGATGCTCGTCGGGAATGGCGACGGCGGTCCGCTCGTCGGGGAACCGCCAGATCTCGCGGGGCCGCCAGACTTTCAGAAAGAGCGTCAAGCAGATCAACGAGCCAAGACCGCCGATGACGTCGACCAGCGTCGGGCCGTGAAAGTTGGCGGCCAGGAATTGCAGCCCGGCAAAGCTGCCGCCGCAGACAAGGATAGCGGGCCAGCAGCCCACCACGCCGCGCCAACCCGCCATGGTCGCCACGAGCCACGCGGGAACGATCAAGGAGAACAGCGGTAACTGTCGTCCGGCCATTTGGCTGAGTTGCATCTCGTCAACTCCCGCCACTTGCGCCAACGTGAGAATGGGCGTGCCCAAGGCGCCGAAGGCCACCGGCGAAGTATTGGCGATCAGGGCCAGCCCCGCGGCGTACAACGGCGAGAAGCCCAAACCGATCATCAAGGCGGCCGAAATGGCGACGGGCGTGCCAAACCCCGCCGCTCCCTCTACGAAGGTGCCAAAGGAAAAGGCGATCAGGAGCGCCTGAAGGCGCCGGTCGGGTGAGATGGCGGCCACCGACCGCTTCACGATTTCAAATTGGCCCGACCGGACGGTGAGTTGATACAGAAACACGGCCGCCACGACGATCCACCCAATGGGCAACAGCCCGAAACAAGCCCCATAACCCGCGGCGGCCAGCGCGGCCCGGGCGGGCATGCCGAAGCCCGCGATCGCCACGAGGAGTGCGGTGGCCAGTCCCGCTACCGCCGCACGGTGCGCATGCACGCCTAGCGCCAACAGTCCCAGCAGGGCGATTACCGGCGTCGCCGCAGCGAGCGTCGAAAGCCAAGTTGATTGAAACGGATCGTAGATTTGTACCCAGTCCATCGCGGAACTCACGAAGTCGCCAAGAAAAGCTAGCTTTCAATCGAACCTGCTGCTTTGCGCCTGTGGCTTCAAAACTGCATTTGCGGCCCCTCACGCTAAAGCAAGCGCCGCGCGCAAGCAGTCGTTGAGTTGATCGAATAACGTGCCGCTTAGTTGCCCGATGGTGCGCACCACACTCGTTTGCTCGATGGTAAAAAGATTGACGCAAACCACAAGCGACTTGGCGTGCAATCCTAAAGCAGCGTGTTCGGGCAGGGAAGGATCAAGCAGGAGATGCGTTGGTTCTCCGGCGCGGCGCACGTTTCCCGTTACCATCGCCACGATCGTTTTGCTCAGCCGCTGGTTATCGCGGTCATTTTGAACGACAACGGCGGGGCGCACCTTGCTTTGCAGGCCGCTCGTATAGGGGAAATCGACCAGAACGACGTCACCGCGGTTCATCCTCGTCGATATTGCTGATAGCTTTCCAGAGACGGATCGTCGGCATCGTACTCTCGCATGCTCGAGTCGATCAGCGATGCTACCTCGTGCTCAGTTACAGTTTCGTCAACCACAGAGCGAACTCGTGCATAGAGATCGGCCCGGACGATGACACATTCCATTGCCAGTTCGGGCACGGGCACACGAACCGTCGCTCCATCCCTGACGGCATGAAGCTGTTCGACAGTCAGACTCACGTTCATATCAGGTTCCTTGGATTCAGCTTATCGTTTGCCGGGGTGGCCGCAATGCCTGGCGTTCGAACCGGATCTAGAGGAGTCCATCTTTATGGTATCAATTTCAAGCACACCAGCCGGTCCGCGCCGCGGAGGTAGAGCAGGCCGTGGGAGAGTATCGGAGCAGCCCAGGCGGGATAGTGCAATAGGTGAGCAGGACCGCCGCCAGGCCGTTGCGGCTCGTCTTTGCTTGGCAAGATCGTCTTGGCGACCAGGTCGAATGTGTCGGGCGTGGCTTTGAGCAACAGCACCAGCCCGTGCTCCGTCAAACAAACGAAATGGCCGTCGACAAACAATAGCGACGAGCGGCCCAAACCGGGCATGCTCCACATGACCTTGCCGGTCTCGAACTCGATGCAGCGCAACTCGGCGTTTTCGGTGTGACGGCCGCTGGAACCATACAAGTAGCCCTCGTGATAGACCGGAGTGTTCCAGTGCGTTTGCATGCTCTTGTCGCGCCGCTTGTCTTTGTCGCTCCACACCACCTCGTACTCGCCGGGCTTGACACGCAACAGCGAGCTGCCGGGGCCATAGGTTTCTGAGATGAAAACCATGTCGCCGATCACCGCGGGGTTGCTGGCGTTCACGCTTTCCAGCACGGTGGCCCGCCACGGATAGTGAAAGTCGAGCTTGCCTGAGACCGGTTCAAAGGCGAGCAGTCCACCGCGGGCAAACACGAAGCACCAGCGGCGGCCGTCGATCGTCGCCAGCACGGGGCCGGCATAACTGGCAAGCTCGTCGCCCAAGGTGTACTTCACCTTGCCGTTGTGCTTATCGAACGCCACCACGCCGGTGCCATTCGGTTTGACGCGATCAAGCTGACCTGGCGGCAGTTGCTTGCTTTCTGCTGGGCTGCCGCCGACCTGCACGATCAGCAAATCGCCCTCGACGACGGGCGTGCTACCCACGCCGAAGAAGTTTTGGATCACGCCAAACTTCTCGGCAGTGTCCACCTTCCACAACAGTTTGCCATCGGTTACGCGCAGGCAGTGCAGCAGGCCCTCGACGCCAAAGAGATAAACGCGGTCGCCGTCGACGACGGGCGAGCAGCGCGGACCGTTGTCATAACCGTAGAGATCCTCGTAGTCGCTTGCATAGTCGAACTTCCAGAGCTCCTTGCCCGTCTCGCTTTCCAGGCAGGCGAGCCGCATCTGATCATCGACACGGGCGAATTGAAACAACCGGCCGCGGCTGATGGTGGGCATCCCATATCCTTCGCCCACGCGTTTTTGCCAGACGATCGGCGGGCCTTCTTCAGGCCAGTCGGTAAGAATGCCGGTTTCGCGCGACTTGCTGTCGCCAGTCGGCCCGAGGAACTGTGGCCACTCGTCACCATCGCGCCGCGTGCGCAAATCGGGCGGTTCAAGCGTCGGCTCTTTCGCCGCCGGTCCCGCGGCCAAGGTCGATGAGGCCATTGCCAACATAGAAAGCAACGCGGCGCCAATGCCTGTCGCATACTGCTTTCCTGAACCCCGAACCCTCGTTGCTCTATACAAGTCGCAACTTATGGTGCGACAACCATGGGCCACCGTACCGGAAAGGGCGCAACCCTTTGGAGTGCGGCGATTTATCGCCGCTTTGGCTTGCGGCG
>DASSFG010000810.1:0-6292 GCA_035694685.1 Pirellulales bacterium | reverse complement strand
TGGTCGCAACGGTGCCAAGGTATGGGTGTCATACCAGTTAAAAAAGTGACCAGAGTATCGGTCCAAGCGGTCCAGCGTATCGAGCGTTTGCTCGGTACGCTCCAGTAGTCTCCCGACGGAGCAGTAGCCAAAGTCGCAGGCGGCCAGGTTCGCCAACAGGGCGAGTCCGATGTTCGTGGGGCTGGTGCGCGACGCGATGACGGGGGCCGGCTGTTCCTGGAAATTATCGGGCGGCAACCAGTTTTGCTCGGCGGTGACAAAATCTTCGAAAAAGCGCCAAGTTCGCCGCGACAGCATTCCGAGAAATACGCGTTGTTCGCTCGACAAACGAATCGGAGGCGGAGCGAGAGCACGGCTCAGCCACCAGGCAGCCGCCGGAGAGGCAATCCACAGAGCGGTCAACGGCAAGACTGCGACCAGGGTCTCAGGGCGAAAAAAACACACCGTCAGCGTCGACATTCCGATGACCGGCCCAAACCACATCGTTCGAAAGAAGCTGCTCAGGTCGTCGGGGGCGCCGCGCTCGGCGCTGCCGGCGGTCTTCCACTCCAGCAGGTTTTTTCTCGTCCACAGAACGCGGAATAGCGTGCGCGCGATCGCGTCGAAGCTGACGTACGCCTCATAAGGCAGAAACATCAGCGTGTACAACACCTCTGCCGCTTGCTTGCCCAGAGCGCCGGCCGTTACGCGCAAGTGCGCCGGCAGCGGTAATTCGGGTGGCTTGCGGAACAAGTCGCTGATCACCGAAGTCAGTGGCACCGCTACGATCACCGCCAACACAAAGAGCATAGCCGCTGCCCCAACCTGTGGGCCCCCCAGCAGACAACCGGTCAACAGCACCAGCAACATGGCGATGGGCACCAGGCTGCGGCGCAGATTGTCGAAGATTTTCCACCACGACAGCGCGCTGATCGGGTTCTCAACCCGCCCGGCAGCGAGCCTTGGCACCCAGGGGAGCAACCACCAGGCGATCTGCCAGTCGCCACGCATCCAACGGTGCCGCCGGCTGGCGTCGGTGAGATAGCGCGAGGGATAGTCTTCGTAGAGTTCGACATCGCTCAGCAGTGCCGACCGGGCATGGGCGCTTTCCAGTAGATCGTGGCTCAGGATGGCGTTCTCAGGAAATTCACCGCACGTTTGTTCAAAGGCGTCGACGTCGTAGATACCCTTGCCCACGAACGACCCTTCGCCGAACAGATCCTGGTAAACGTCGGAGACGACGCGCGTGTAGGGGTCGATTCCGGCGTCGCCCGCGAACAGCCGCACGAACCACGATCGCTGCGCACTGGGCAAGCTCACGCCGACGCGCGGCTGCAAAATGCCGTAACCCTCGACGACCCGGCGGCGCTGGCGGTCGAGAACGGGGCGGTTGAGAGGATGGGCCATCGTGCCGACCATTTCCCGCGCCGAGTCGCGCGGCAACTGTGTGTCGGTGTCAAGCGTGATGACATAGCGCACTTCGGGCAGGACACTGGTGTCGCCGACGACCTCGGCAAAACGATCGGCCGCGCCACCGCGGACAAGCGCATTGAGCGCCGCCAGTTTGCCGCGCTTGCGCTCGTAACCCATCCAGACTTCTTCCTGTGCGTTGAACCGCCGAGGACGATGAAAAAGGAAGAACGCGTCCGGCCGATGCTCGGCATACTTGGCGTTGAGCTGCGAGACGCCTTCCTTCGCCAGCCGCACCAGTTCTTCGTCGGCCGGCATCGTTTCCCGCGGCGCATCCTCGAAATCGGTCAGCAGACCAAAGTGAAGTTGTTCATCGCGGTTGGCCAGAAACCGCACTTCGAGCGCTTCCAACAGGTCGGCCACACCCTCTGCCCGGGAGAGCATTGTCGGCACCACGACCATCGTGCGGTGCTCGGGCGGAATACCCTTGGCGAAGTCCATCCGCGGCAGCGACCGGGGAGGGACGAATAGCGTGGCCAACCAATTGACAACGCCGACGCCTAAATGCGTGGCGCACAACAGGGCGGGGATGAGCAAGGCCAGCGTCCAGCCATGCGCGCCTTCCCAGCCTGCGGCACGAAGGAACACGTCCGTCGCGCCCACCGTCACCAACAGGGCACCGGCCAGGTAGAAAAACAGCGGGAACCGGCGGCCGAGCCGGGCGGCCAGCATCCGCGGAGTAAGACGCGGCTCTTGGCTGCGCTCCAGCGAGGCGCGGCCCCGATCGATTAGGTAATAGCCGACGTGTGCCGTTCGATCGTCCGGGCGCTGTGCCGCCACGGCCTGGGCGAGCTGAATCGCGTGGCGAGCAATGTCATACTCCGACTGACGACTTCGCTTGGCGATTTCCTCGACTACGTGGCGGTAGCGGTCGCGCGTGGTGAAGTCCATCCGGGCATAAACACCCACCGGATCCTCCCTTAAGATCCGCTCGACCTGGCTATGCTGCTCGACGAATGCCCGCCAGTCGTTCGCACCCAGGAACCGCAAGCTGGTGATGCTGTTACCCATCGACACCTGGTCGGCGGCCTGCGCTTGCCCCTCGGCGAGCACCAGCCGTTCGATCGTCAGCCCGTGCTCCGAAAGCCGGTGCTCGAGCCAACTGTTGGCGAAGGCGAAATGCGGGCTTTGCCCTTGCAAGTGCCGGGTCAGCTCCGCCAGAAAGGCGCCCGACATGGGCGGATTGGCCCGCGCCATGTCGGCCAGCACCAGGACCAGATCGGTGGGGTTCCGTTCCACCACCTCCACCATCTGTTCGGCCCAGTCGTCGGCCAGATCCTGGTCTCTTCTGCCCGACGACAACCTCGCCGCCACGCGGCGCAGATTCTCGATCAGGGCCAACCGCAGCATGATCGGCACCGCCCATAGCTCGCCGATCTTGAGCGGCTGAATCTTTTGATACGCCGCCAGGAAGCTGTTGACGCTGTCGGCGTCGACCCGCCCATCGACGTGCGCGATCAACTCCAACGCGATGCCGTACACCCGCGGGTAGCCAGACGCGGATCCACCGGCCAGCCCCGGCAGCTCGCGACTATAGCTCCGCGGCAAGTGCCGTCGGGCAGTCCGAATCTGGTCTTCGATCAAATAGAAATTGTCGAGCAGCCACTCGGCCGCGGGTGCGATCCGCCGGTTTCGTTTGGCGGCCGACGTCACCAGATCGTGCGCCTCGATGAGAATTCGTTCGTTCTCGTCGAGCCTGGCAATCAGCGTATCGCTCGTGCGTCTGGTCGCCAGCCGGTGTGAGACCGCCAACGATTCTGCGTGCCGCTGGAGCTGATCGACGTTGAACAGTTCCGCGCGCAGCGGTGGTTCGTCCGCCTTCTTTGGCACCCGACCATTCGCACCGGCCAACCTTCGCCAGGGGGCAAATCGCTCGAGCCGTGCTTTCACTGCGTTAACGCGCACCGCGAAATCTCTTCTCTCGGCAAGATATTTCCGCGTGCCGAGGAGCGGTGGCCATTCTCAAGAGCCCGTTTTGCCGATGTTATGCTTCATGAACGAGGCCATTGCGTCTTGTGCCTTCTGAAAGTCGGCTTCGGCGGTGCGCAGCGCACTTTGGGCAGCGGTGAAATCCTGCTTCTTAATGGCCATCATTTGCGACGCCGTGCCAACGGCATCTGCCAGACTAAACAATTGGCTCGCGAGCGCCATTTCAGCGTCGTTCAGTTGGCGGGCCATCAGGGCTACCTCATTGCTAAAGCCGCAAGCGCAACAAAAACGGGCCTTGGTTGCGTCCCTTGGCCCGTCATCAGGCTACGGTGATCCGTACCCTGCTACGGTCATCATAGGCGCCCGTGCCTGAGGTGGCTAGGGCCGCCGTGAACTTGCCGCTCGCCAATCAATTCAACAGTGCCGTCCGTCTTGGCGGCCCAGCGGAGTAGAAAGATGCTGGGAATTCCGGCGAAAGCCTTTTCAGTTTTCCGCCACCTGCTATCATGAGGGCATGCTACGAGACGAGGCGGTCATCATTGCCGGGTTAGCGACCACGAACGCCGATCTACGCCAGGCAATCGCCGATCTCGATGATGCCGTTGCGGGGTGCCAGGAGTCTCGTCGAGAATTGGTCGAACTGCTAGGCGTCGTCGAGCGCGTGCAGCGCGGAGATTATGAGGCATTGAGCGACGTGTCGCCACCGTTGTAGCGTGCGATGGCCGGCGCGTCGATATCTCCCTCACGATCTACTTCGACAAGCTGCCCGACGAAATCCTGGTTGTGCAAGAGCTGCTCAGCCGGACCACGGCCGATTGGGCGGATTGATTGACGAAAGCGACCGACCTTATTGCCTCCAGCTCATCGAGAGAGCGGCGATGAAAATCGCCGCCAGAGAGACGACGAGGCACAACTTCACCACCGCGCGCCATCGACGGTACCTGTCGATGTCGCCGCAGCGTGTACATTGCCTGGCCCACCGCGATATCGGCTGCCAACACGATCTGCAATGGATAACCATGACCATTGTTCTTCCTGCTTCCGAGAAGCAAAACGCCGGAGCGAAACCGAATGCTTCGCTCCGGCGCTGACATTGAATCTCTACTGACAGGTGGGCGCTGGTTAACGCCGGCTGTAACCGCCGCGCCCGCCTCGGGCAAAGCCGCCGCTGCGTTCTTCGCGCGGCTTGGCTTCGTTGACCGTCAACGGACGTCCGTCGTGATCTTTCCCGTTCAGGCCTTGAATCGCCTCTAGCGCGGCGTTGTCGTCCGGCATCTCGACGAAGCCAAAACCCTTGCTGCGACCGCTATCGCGATCTTGCACAACCTGAGCACTGCGCACCTCGCCGAACTTGCCAAACATTTCTTCCAAACTCGAGCTCGTCACGTTGTAGCTCAGGTTACCGACATAAAGCTTCTTACTCACCGATCAACTCCTCAAAGACGGTAGACCGACCCGTGCAAACTTTCCGGGCCGAAAAAGGGGGCCAAAGTGGTGGCCCGCCAGGAGGGAAAGGCGAAAGGAGCGGCGAGCAAATTCGCAAGAATTCGAGGCACGTGTCGTGTCGACAAACCGACCGGTTGAAGTATAGCACATCCCGGCTATAGGGCCAGAGCATTCGAAACCGCCTGGAAACCCTGGTAACGCGATCGAAACCACGTAGCGTTGTGCCCTTGACCACCCGTTCCCGGTATAATGCCTTTATGAAACAAGATGCTGACATCCGCAGGGACGCGCTGACGCAACTCAAGAAGGCCCAGCACATGATTGAGGAAGGCAGGAATGAGCTGGCCGCCGCGCACGAGAAAATAAGCGTTGCCCAAAAGCTGATCGACGAAAGCGCGGAAACACTCCGCGACACGCCGACCGAACCACCGCACATCACTGGTCCGCGCTGACCCTTGCAACAAGCTCAATCTCCGTTGACGACTAATCGTGTGCGCCGGCGGGGCGCTTCGCTGGCGGTAGGCGGATCAGTTGTCGGCCATCGGTTTGCGTTTAGCTAGATCAACCAGGTCGGCCACCATACGCCCTAGCCGGCTCCAAAGAGGCACGAAGACTCCGTAACGACCGATCGCCAAGCAATCTTCGTTACGTGAGATAAGCACGTCGTCGGGAAGCGGCGCGGCGTACTTGCGATCGAGGGTCGGTGCACAATCCACCCAGAGTCGCCCTCGGCGCACGAATGTCCGACAAAGCGGCAGTGAACTGACTTCCTCGTCTCCGTAGACAAGAAAGAGATCGACGTCAGCGTCCGTCACGTCAGCCAGCGTTGTATGGTTAAAAAAACGAATACTTCACCTCACCTGCATTGCGCTGCGAGCGGTTACAACGGCGACGCAGCTTCGGTTCGGTCCCGCAATAAGCTGACGTCATTCCGCGATAGGCATTCGGCTTGCCGCCTGATACCCCATCTCGGTTAAATGGAAGGCATTGTGATGTTCCTCACGTACGATCAATCCCTTTTGAATAAGCCCATCCAGAGGAACATGGAGATCGTCTTGTACCTTTCCGTTTAAGCACAGCATCTGGTAGGCCGCCACGCGGTAAAACCGGAAGATTTGCATCACTTTTCTCTCCGCGTCGGTCATGTCACGTTCCCTGGGGATGCAAATGACTGACGAGCCGCTGCTGGACATTCGTTTCGAGCACGCCAAACGCCGCTTCATGGCGTTCGAGCGTGAGCGTCAAAGCGTGCAAGATCCGCTTGGCCGTGAAATAATTCGTGACGATTCGCTGATCCACGGCGATCGGCTCAGGATGATTCTGGTTTGGCTGCGGGTTCAGGCCGAAATCGATGATCAACTCTTCGGGCGTGCCCGTAACACGACAAAAGTTTGCGTACATTGCCGTCAAATGCGAATCATCGACGCGGACTTGTGGCGCCACGACGGCGGGTTGCATCTGCTCGGGC
>DASSFG010000809.1:0-10896 GCA_035694685.1 Pirellulales bacterium | reverse complement strand
ATGGGTCACGGGCGTAATCGCCCCGATCACGCCAAACGGTGCGTGTTCGACAACCGCCAGTCCATGGTCGCCGCTGAAAACTTCGCTACGAAGGAATTCGACTCCCGGCGTGCGTTCACCCAGCGTCTTGAGTTTTTCGATCTTGTGAACGAGCCGACCGATTTTGGTCTCTTCCATTTCCATCGTTCCCAGCTCGACGCACTGGTCGATGGAAATACGGCGAATATGGTCGATCGCCCGCTTCCGTTCTTCCAGCGTCCGCTCCGACAACTTATGGAACGCCTCCGTCGCCGCCGCGACGGCCTCATCGACGCAGGTAAAGACGCCGAATCGTCCCTCGTAGCCGCGGCGTTTGGGCATTGCCGGCGCTTTGCCGTTGCCCATTTTCGCCAACACTTCTTCAACCACGCTGCGGATCAGTGTCTCAGTAGCTTGCATGCTTAGATCTTAGGTCTTAGGTCTTAGTTCTTAGGGCTTAGGGACGATGCGGCAGCCGGAGAAGTGAAAAGTGAAGAGTGAAGAGTGATGGCCACCACCTTTCCACTTTTCACTTTCCACTTTCTACTTTCCACTCGTCACTCGTCACTCGTCACTCGTCACTCGTCACGCGCCCCTGTTAAACACGCATTTCTGATCGACATGCACCGTATCGACGATGCCGATGATGGCGGCGTCGACCGGCAGGCTCTTCGTTTCCGGCGTGAGCCGGGCGCTGGAGCCTTGCACGATCAACACAAATTCATCCTGTCCTGCGCCTACGGTATCGACCGCCACGAATGTCCGGCCGGTCGTCACCAGCCGGCTGCGATCGGCCGCATCGATGCGATACGGCTCGACCACGAGCAGTTTGTGCCCGGTCATCGACGGCACTTTCTGCGTCGCAACGACACTACCGGTCACTTTGGCGACGAACATCCTTCACGTTCTCCCTTCTAGCAATTGCTTCGATTGTCGCGCAATGACCAGCTCTTCGTTCGTCGGGATGACCCAGATTTGCGTGCGGCTAGTTGAGGAACCAATCGAACATTCGCCCCTGGCTAGTGAATTCGCAGTCGTATCGAGCACAATGCCAAGCCAGTCGAGACCTTCACAGACCGCCGAGCGAACATGGGCACTGTTCTCGCCGATACCGCCCGTGAAGACGATTGCCTCGGCGCCGCCCAGTTCCACCAGATATGCCCCGAGGTAATGGCGGATGGATGTCGCGAACACGTCGAGTGCCAGCCGTGCCCGAGTGTTGCCTTGCGAGGCCGCTTGTTCCAGGTCGCGCACGTCTTCACTCACTCCGCTCAATCCAAATAAACCACTCTTGCAGTTCAGTTCCTTGAGCAATTCGGAGAGAGACTTACCCGTTTCTTTCAGCAATACTGGCAAGGCAAAGGCGTCGAAATCGCCGACCCGGTTATTGTGCGGCAGGCCTGACTGTGGACTCATGCCCAGGCTGTTCGCGACACTTTCTCCATTGCGGATCGCGCACAACGAGTTCGATCCACCAAGGTGGCAAGAGATGATTCGCAAATCGCGTCGGCCGATCAACTCCGAAGTTCGGCCGGCGATGTAACGGTGGCTCGCGCCGTGAAAGCCCCAGCGCTTAATGTGATGCGTTTCGGCCCAGTCATGCGGCACGGCGTAGTAACGAAGCCGATCGGGAATCGTCTGGTGAAAGCCGGTCTCGAAAGCCGCAACGAGAGGAATCTCGGGCAACTTTTCGCTCAGCAATCGCATGGCCGCGATGTAAGGTGGGTTGTGGGCTGGCGCCACGTCGCTCATTGCCTCCATGGCCGCGAGCACTTCCGGTGTCACACGTTGCACTCCGCTAAAGGCGCCTCCGTGTACGGCCTTGAAGCCGATGGCCGCAACCTCGGCCGCGTCCTTCAGACAGCCATACGCCGGATCGGTGAGCTGTTCCAAGCATCGCCGCACCGCCACTGCGTGATCGGGCACCGCCGACATTGCTTCATGCCGCTGACCGCTGATCTCGACAAACGAACGGCTTTCCGGCGAGCCGATGCGTTCCGTCCCCCCGCGCGCAAGCTGCCGCTCGTCGTCCATGTCGAACAGACGATACTTGAAGCTTGTCGAGCCGAGATTCGCAACGAGGATTTTCATGATCCGTGCGCGTGCCGCTCACCTGTCTAGGCCAAGTACGCCTTTACCAGTCCTTCGGCCGGGCGCGGGATGACGTGACTGGCGACGAGCTCGCCGACCTGCTGGGCGGCATTGGCGCCCGCATCGACGGCGGCGCGAACGCTGCCCACGTCGCCACGCACCACGGTCGTGACCAGGCCGCCGCCAATAGCAATCTTCTTCACAATCTGCACGTTGGCCGCTTTGGCCATCGCATCGGTGGCCTCAACCAGCGCCACCAGTCCTTTCGTTTCCAACAATCCAATCGCGTCGTTCATCTGAATGGGTATCCTGTAAATGTCTTCATGTTGGGTGGGACGAGCTTGCGAGTCCCACCGACCGTCAAATCAACCGCTCGGGACTCGCTACGCTCGTCCCCTACGTACTACGTTGTCGTGCAGCCGCCTCGCCCGCCCATTTGTGGGTCGGATGCGCAATCCTCCACCACGACCTAGCCCAAATCGCCGCCTTTGGCTGCGACGGGCAACACCACGCCGAGGTCATCGTGCGGGCGTGGGATGATCTGTACGCTGACCACTTCGCCGATGCGGCCTGCCGCCGCGGCGCCGGCGTCGGTGGCGGCTTTGACCGCGGCAACGTCGCCGGTCACAAAGGCCGTCACCAGGCCGCTGCCGACCTTGTCCCAGCCGAGAAAATCGACATTCGCGGCCTTCATCATTGCGTCGCTGGCTTCGAGCAGGCACACAAAGCCTTTGGTCTCGATCATGCCCAGCGCTTCCATTGCTTTTTGTTTTGCCATGTAGTTATTACTCCGAGGTTGGTCGTTACTTTCCGAGGCCGCTTGCGCCTATAGCTGAAGCGACCCATTCGCAAATGACGAATGTCGAATGACGAATGACGAAAGAATGACCAAGCCCGAATGACGAATGGCGGCTATTCATTCGTGCTTCGTCATTCGTCATTCTTTCGTCATTCGTCATTCGAGCTTCGTCATTACGCCCATTTCATTCTTATTGCTAGTTAGTCTTGTCGGACAAGCTCGACCTTCCAGGCATGGTCGAGGTCGGCGGCGTTGCCTTCGTCGGTGTCGAGGTGGACTTCCAACTTGCTCGTCTCGTCTGCCCGCACGAGCAGGTCTCGCAGCACCAGCGAGCACGACGAGTCAATCCGCAGACTCATGCGGTCGCCATTTTTCACGCAGTAATGCCTGGCATGATCGAGACTCATGTGAACGTGCCGCTCGGCGCGAATCACGCCTTCTTTCAACTCAACGACACCCTTCGGCCCCACGAGCACGCAGCCAGGCGTGCCGGTGATTTTGCCGCTCGGACGCACCGGCAGCTCAATGCCCAGCGAAATGCCGTCGGTAAAGGCCAGTTCGACCTGGCTATAGGGCCGCGTCGGACCTAGCACGCGCACTGATGGCAGCATGCGCCGCTTTGGACCCACGACCATCACCGTTTCTTCCGCCGCGTAGAAACCGTCTTGATAAAGGTCCTTCATCGGCGTGAGCTTGCGGCCTTGCCCGAACAGCGTCTCGACGTGCTCGTCGGTCAGGTGCAGATGACGTGCGGAGATGCTCACCACCAGCTTCGGCTCGTGCGAAGCCTGGCCGCGCTCGAGCACGATCTGCCGCACAATGCGTTCGATGGCGTCTCGGTCCAGCGTTTTGGCAGTGGTCGTTTGCATTTTCGTAGGTCAGGCTTTCCAGCCTGACTGGTAAAACGTACGCGTCATGTTTTGCGGCTGACTGTTATCGCTTTCTTGTCAGGCTGGAAAGCCTGACCTACCCGTTATCCGTGGTACCGGCAACGAGCAAATCGGTGCCGGCCGCCAAGAGTTTGCTGCGCCAATCGGCACTTATTTCGTTGTCGACGACAAAATGATCGATCTCTTTCAAACTGCAGAGGTGGGCCAGGCTTTGGTGGCCGAACTTGGTGCTGTCGGCGACGACGATGACTTCTTCCGCCGCATCCATCATTGCCCGTTCGGTTTCAACCAGCAGTAAATTGTTGTTAAAGCAACCCCGATCGTTGATGCCGGAGACGCTGAGCACCGTCTTTCGCACGTTCAGCCGTGTCAGCATCTCGTTGGCGTACGGTCCAAGCGAGACTCCCGTCCGCGGGTAAACGTATCCGCCCAGCAGCACCAGGTCGGTGTTGGTGTTGGACGCGAACAGGTTTGCCACCGGCAGCGAGTTGGTCACGATCTGCAAGGGCCGGTCGACCAATAATCTTGCTACCTCGTAGGTCGTTGTTCCTCCGTCGAGTAATACGGTGTCGCCGTTTGCAATCAGCTCCACTGCCCGAGTGGCAATCGCCTGCTTCTTGTCCCACTGCGCCGGCTGCCGTTCGTCAAAGTGGGGTAGCTTGGGCGAAGTGCCGGTATAAAACACGCCCCCGTGGGTGCGGCGGGCCGTGCCCGCCCCTTCCAAGTGCTCCAAATCCCTGCGTACCGTCGCCTGCGAAACCTGCAGCGCCTTGGCCAAATCGGGCAGTGCCGCGAAGCCGTGCGTTCGCACCAATTCCAGCAGCCGAGTTCTCCGCTCTTCAGCAAGTTGCAATGTTTGCACCAGTTTATTGCATCGCGACAAGCAACATTATGCACATTACCGGACACAATTGCAAGAGTATGACATAAAACTTGTCCGTTTGTCGTCATTTTCCCACCAGGCGGCCCTCGCGATGCCCAGTCCGATCGCCCTAAACTGGCTTGCACGAAAGACATTCGGCCGTCTATCTTCAGACCATGCTTGTCTGGCGGCTTCTACTTGGCGCGGTCTTTATCGGTGGTATCACAGCGCTATGCTGGGCCGACTATCACGCCAAGCTGCCGGGAATTTGGCTGCTTCCTTTGGCCGTGCTACTGGCCATTTTGGCCAGCGGGGAATTGTTAACCATGATGTCGGCCAAGGGCTTTCAGCCGGCCTCGATTGAGGTCTATCTCGGGAATTTGGCGATCGTGGCGGCGAACTGGCTCGGCTACGTTGCGCCAAAAACGCTGAAAGATGATTCATTCCAAGCGCCGGCCATCACGTTCATCCTCGCGGTGCTGGTCGTGTTCGTGGTTGAGATGGTTCGCTACCGTGAGCCGGGGCAATCGACAGTCCGGCTGGCCACAGCAATTTTCGCGCTGTCCTACGTTGGCTGGCTGATCACGTTTCTCATCAAGTTGCGGTTCCTTGGCGGTACACACACCGGCATGGCCGCGCTCGCCGCGCTGATTGTCGTTGTCAAAATGTGCGACATTGGCGCGTACACGGTGGGTCGATTGGTCGGGCGTCACAAGATGACGCCGCGGCTCAGCGGCGGCAAGACCTTCGAGGGCCTGGCGGGCGGCCTCGTGTTCGCCTGCTGCGGATCCTGGTTTGCCTTCCACTGGTTGCTGCCCAAAATGGGCGATCCCCTCCCTCAAGCTCCACCGGCTTACGCCTGGCTGGTTTTCGGCTTAGTGGTCGGCACCGCGGGCGTACTCGGCGACCTGGCCGAGTCGCTCATCAAGCGCGATCTTGGTTGCAAAGATTCAAGCACTTGGATGCCCGGCTTTGGCGGCGTGCTCGACGTGCTCGACTCGCTGCTATTCGCCTCGCCCGTGGCGTATCTAACATGGCGCTGGCTGGTCGCATAAAGTGACCGGGGGCTTAATTCCGGGGGGCTTTTCCAGGAGGATGGGCCTCCTGGCCCGTCACATTTTTACTGCGTCGCCACTTTGAAGGCGGGTGGCGAGAACGATGGCTGCTGATTTGAAACTGCAAGAACACGCCCAGGGTGTCATCTTGCCGGTGCGCGCGCACGCGGGCGCCAGACGTTCGGAAATACGCTGCGTGCAAGACGGCGTTCTGCGAGTTTCCGTCATGCAAGTTCCGGAGAAGGGTAAAGCCAACAAAGCAATCATCGAGTTGCTTGCCCAGAAGCTGGAGGTGAAGAAATCACAGATCGAGCTGATTGCCGGCGAAACCTCCTCGCAGAAGCGTTTCCTGATCCGCGGAATTTCGTCCCACGAAGTCGCCGGGCGACTCACATAGCCGCAATCCGTACCAGCCCGCCAAAATACACAGCGTTAGACAGGGAGGGACCGCGTCCGCGCAGGCTGTCATCGCGTTTTACGGCTGCTCGCTCTCATCAAGGGCCTGCTGTATGGCTTTCTCCAGCCGTGTGCCCAGGTCTTCCGTCGCGTGCTCGTAGCGGGCGCGCCCGTCGTTCCAAACGATTCGGCCACCGGGGCTAACGACGTACAGGGTAGGCGCCGCCCCTTGCAAGGCGTCGACCATTGACGGAGTACCCACGCCGTTCGGCCATGGTATTTGGTGCGTTTCCAGAAAGCGGCGGGCGACCTCCTCGGGCTTCCACGTCAGTCCGATGAATTTCACACCGCTGTCTTTGTACTTGTAGTAAGCCTGAACCAGGCTTGGCGCCGCTTCGGCACAGCATGGTCAGTCGTCGTCCCAGACATCGACCACCACGACCTGATCTTTGAGAGCGGCCAGATCGACCGGCCCATTGACCCAGTGTTCTATGAGAAGCGGCGGCAAAACGGCCCCCGGCTCGAACGGCGTTTGCTGTCCGCCTCGATCGCTGATGCGCGACGGCATGGGCGGCGGCTGCTTTCGCTCCTCGGCCACCCGGTCTTCGTATGCCTTGCGATCAGCGTCGCTCGCTGCCGGAATCGGCTCGCGCAGGCCAACCCACCAGGCGGCAAACGACAACAGGCAGGTAGCCAGCGCGATCGTCGTCAGCGACGCCGGCCACGACACCCTGCGGTCGGCCATTCTCATTCGGTTCCCAGCGGCGCTCATTGCATCCTCTTCAGCAAGCGTTGCCACTGCTTCATCAGCCCGCGGTTCTTGGACAGCGCGACGAACCATTCGTCGTCATAAAGATTAGCATTGCGTCCGTGCAGAGGATGGGCCGAGAGCCACAGATTGGGGCGGAATTGGTCGAGTTTCTTCAACGAGATCTCCAAATCGGCCGCGTCCCAGTCGATCCTCTGCGGCAGCGAGAATAGCTCGCGCAAATCGGCCTCGCTGCTTTCGAGGGGAAATTCACCGGTCACCAGCACTTTTGTCTCTCCTAGCTGAAAGCTGTAGGCGGCGCCTGTGGCGTCCATACCCGGCATCGCCACGGCTTGCAATTCGACCCCGTCGAGCGGCGGAAGGTCGTCGAGTGCCGAAACGCTGAGCTCGGGAAGCTTGTGGACCAGGGCCTCGGCCCCGGCAGGCGACGCGATTACCCGGCAAGCAATCGCATCGACCAGCTTTTCCAATCCCGCAAGATTTTCGGCGCGACAGGAGGTCAACAGCATTGCAACGACCGGTGGTGGATCCACGCCAAGCGTTTTCCAGGCGCCCGACAGGAACTCCAGCGGATCGTCGGCGCTGGCCGCGTCGAACAACAGTGTTGCCCGTTCAGTCACGAGCGCATAGGCGGCATTCCGCTTGGCGTTGCCAAGGTAGTAGAGTCCGGAGGCAAGTTGCTTTGGCGTGCCGTCGAGAAAATCGGCCCCATCGGCGGCATAACGCTCGGTAAGTCGCTCCATTTCAGCGATACTGCGGTCCAGCAGCTCTTGCCATTGAAGCACGCTAACGCGAGGATCTTGAGCGACGGGGTCCGACGTGGGATGGCCGGGCAACACCAGGTCGGGCTTTGGCATGTCGCGCAGACGCTTGAGCGTGGCGAGGTACTCGGCCGCATTGCCGCGATAGACCGGCGGCAGGTAAGTCGAATAGGTACCTTGACCATCGGCCAGCGTCATCACCGTGTCACCCGTACACAAGGCACGCTGGTTGCGGTGTTCGATGAGATAACAAAAGCTGCCGGAAGTGTGGCCGGGCGTGGCCAAGGCGGTGATGCGGGCCTCCCCGAGCGCGAACGTTTGGCCGTCGATCAATTCGCCGTCGACGGCCCCGGGATGGACATTCACGCCCGGCATGTCAAACGTCGAAAAGATGGCTTCCCATGGTCCTCCGTTCCGCAAAGGCTCGGCGTCTTCGCGGCCGATGTAGACTTTGGCGCCGGTTTCTTGCCGCAAACGATCGGCGCCCATGGTATGGTCGCCGTGTACGTGGGTTAAAAAAATCAGCTTCAGTCGTTTCACGTCGAGCCGCAGCAACGCCAAGGCATCGACCAACTTCTTGTGATCGTCATCGAGGCCTGAATCGAACATCACCAGGCCCTCGTTGGTTTCGACCACGTAAACGGCGGACGGAAACATGTTGCCTAAGATGTAGATGCCGTCGCCAATCTGGCTAGGCAGCTTTACCAACCGGGTCCTTTGGTGCTGGTGCCGTTCGGCTGCGGGCTCAGGCGGAGGCGGCTTTTTGTTTACCTGGCGCCAGGCGAAGGCCGCCAGCAGGCTGCTACCCGCCAGCAAAACTGCCAGGGCCAACAGAGTTAGGCGCGATTGTCGAGGCATTTGGCAAGCAATCGAGAACGGTCGTCATCCATGCTTTGGGTATAATCAACAAACTTGCCAACGTCGAGCGACTGCACGCCCATCCATCGCTGATTTCGTGACCCTGACGTGCGGTGTATAATCCGGCGTCTTTGCTTCACGGCCCGGAGGGAACGATGGCAGTCGGATTTGGCATCATTGGTTGCGGCATGATTGCCCGTTTTCACGCACGCGCCATCGCCGACGTGCGCGGCGCCAAGCTGGTGGCGTGCTATAACCGCACCTCCGAAAAGGCCGAGAAGTTTGCGGCGGAACACGGCTGCCGGGCCTATCATGATCTCGACCAACTGCTGGCCGATCAGGCCGTCGATGTGGTCGCCATTGCCACGGCCAGCGGCGCTCACAAGGAGCCGGCGACTGCCGCGGCGCGGGCCGGCAAGCACGTCCTTGTCGAAAAGCCGCTGGAAATTACGCTCAAACGTTGCGACCAGATCATCGACGCATGCGACCAGGCGGGCGTGCGGCTGGCTACCATTTTTCCATCCCGATTTCACGATTCGAGCCAGGAGCTGAAGCGGGCCGTCGAAGCAGGGCGCTTTGGCCGACTGACGTTGGGCGACGCCTACGTGAAGTGGTATCGCACCCAGGCCTATTACGACAGCGGCGCTTGGCGCGGCACCTGGCAGCTCGACGGCGGTGGCGCGCTGATGAACCAGGCGATCCACAGCGTCGACTTGCTGCAGTGGCTGATGGGCCCGGTGGCGGAGATTCGTGCCCACGCCGCCACGCTGGGCCACGAGCGGATCGCCGTCGAAGACACGGCCGTCGCCAGCTTGCGTTTCAAAAACGGCGCGCTCGGCACCATTGAGGCCACCACCGCCGCCTGGCCCGGCTACCTGAAACGCATCGAGCTGCACGGCTCCCAAGGCTCGGCCATGATCGAAGAAGAAGACATCGTCAAATGGGACTTCGCCAAGAAAGACCGCCGCGACGCCGCCGTCAAGCGTCAGATGGCCCGCACCAAGAGCGGCGGCGGCGGCGCCGCCGACCCTGCGGCGATTGGTCATCAGGCCCACGCGAAACAGTTTCGTGATTTCGTCGAAGCAATTCAAGAAGATCGAGCGCCGCTGATCGACGGCCGGGAAGGCCGCCGCGCAATCGAGATTATCCTGGGCATTTACAAAGCCGCCGAGAGCGGCAAGCCCGTCAAGCTACCGCTGGCCGGCGATCCACTGTTGAAGGGGCGCAAATAGCATGGACTGGCTGGCATTTGCGCGTTGGTTCCATTGCGCGGTCGGTCGAGTATCGAGCATGGCGGCGCGCGCCAACCGCTCGGGCAGGCATTGGTCTCAAGGCGCCATTCAGCCGTGTTACCGCTCGGCGCGTTCGGCTTCGGCGGAGAGGCATTCGGCCCAGAGCATGAGGTCGTCGTCAGAAAGCGTGTTGTCGCGCACGAATTCGGTCGAGACGTGGGCCGCATGCCCGACCAGACTGGCCGAGACCTGCAGCCGCCCGTTCTCGCGATACGTATAGCGTACCTCGACCGGCCAGCCGGCAGGCAAATTGGGCGGCAGCCCCTGAATGACGCACAGCCCCACTTCCGTGCACGACTCGGGCGAGTCACCTTCGCCCTCCATGACGGTGATTTTCACGTTGGGTTGATTGGCGCGAAAGGTTTTGAAGCGGCCCGAGGCCGAATGCGGCAGGGGTGTGTTCTTGGGGATGATGATGCGGTTGCGTTTGCGACCGGTAAGCGGATCGACGCCGACGACTCCCAGGCTGTGGGAGTTGATGTTGGTAACGGAGAACTGCGTTTGCCCCGTGCCGGCGCCCTGCTGGGCCATCAGCAGATCGGCGTACAAGGCGGCTCCGTGCGCTACCGCCTCGTCGGCCGAAACCGAGTGGTCGATCGTCCGGCCCGCTAACTCGCCCAACATGCGCGTGACCGCCGGCATGCGCGTCGAGCCGCCGACCACCACCACGCGGTCGATTTCTTGCCACGTCAGGCCCGCCTGCAAGACGACGATTTCCGTGGTCGTGCGCGTGCGCAGCACCAGCGGGGCCGTGGCTTCTTCGAACTCTTGCCGCGTCACTTCGACCTTCTGACGCTTGCCCTGAAAGTTGACGTACATCGTCGCCTTGGGCCGCTCCGAAAGCGTCTTCTTGGCTGCTTCGGCCGCAATCCACATCTCTTGCAGCGACTCAGGATCCTGGCGCGGATCTTCGCCAAGCTGGGCCGTGAGCCGTTCGGCCGCAATCTCCACCAGCTTCTCATCCCAATCTTTGCCGCCCAACCGCACGTCGCCGTCGGTGGCGATGGCCTTGAACGATTGGTTCGTCATCTCGACCACCGTCACGTCAAACGTGCCGCCGCCGAGGTCGTAGACTAAAACGCGGACGGGCCGGCCCCCCTGGACC
>DASSFG010000808.1:0-6125 GCA_035694685.1 Pirellulales bacterium | reverse complement strand
GAACCGCAACTCATTGGGTTGCTCGGCCGGCCGCGATGGGGCCGGCTGCACCGTAGCAGAATGGGCGGCGGCGGGGGCAGAGCCGCGCGACATGGGCGTTGCGGCGGAAAACGTTCCGCCGCGGCGATGCCCCGGTTGTGCCAACGCCGGGGCATCGCCGGCCGGCGGCGCGTTTTCATTAGGGCCGGACCGATCTCGACCAGCTTTTGCCCCAGCCACCGAAGATGCTTCATCGCTCCCGGCGCGCGGTACGCTCGCTTGTGCAGAGGCTGGGTGCGATGTGGCCGTTCCAACGTTCGTCGGGGCGAGGTCGTAGGGCTGATTCGCGATGCGGCAAACCGTCTGGTCGGTGCGCTGGCGCACCGGCCAGGTGCAGCCGCTCGCCAGCAGCAAGAGGACCAGAAGTAGCCGACAACCATGCATCAGTTAAAAGCCACGCTCGTCTTGCCGTTCGATCTCAATTACAGTCAAACCGTGAAATGGTAGACGGTAGACGGTAGGCAATAGACGGGGACGGGATTGTGTTTCCCCCATCTACCGTTTACTGTCTACCGTCTACCGCTTCACGCGGCTTTTTTCTCGGCTTCAGACACCTCTGGCAATTGCCAGCGGCTGAGGTACGCCGAGAGCACTTCTTCCGCGATGGCCGACTGCGAGATGCGCCGCATCGCCGACTCGACGCCAAGCCGTTGTGCTGTCGAAACGCTGAGATGGAGAGTGACTTTGACTGTTGCCGGGCAGGAAGCCGAATCGCCCTCCTGCTGCGACGCGTCGCCTGATAGCTGCCGTGTTGCTTTTCGTGCCATGCGTATCGCCTCCTTGCCGTCATGCCTACAAAACGACATCGGCGATCGACCGTAGCGACTGGAGTAATCTTGCCGGTTAGAGCGGTTCTGCGGGCTATCCTGAAACCGTAAACGCGAGAGAGCCACGCTAACTTGAAGACGGTCGGTCAAAATGGGCAAGTTATCGCCTGCGGGTGGTGTTGAGGAGAAGAGTCACACATAGCAGCGCGATGCTCGCCAGCAAGCGGCCTAAGCTGAACTAAAACCGTCGGCTCATGGTTGGCCATTCTCGTACTGTCGGTGTGTCCTGCCTTCCTCGTAAATGAGCGTCTCGTCAATCCCAGCCTACTTCTCATTACTCGTTGCTCCTCTTCCGTCGGCAACAGCGTGCTCGTTGAGCTTCTCGCGGGCCTGGGCCACGAAGTCGGCGGCCCAAGCCTTACCGTCGTAAAGCTCGATCACGGCCCGCCAGATCTTCTGGGCCTCCTGCGGCTCGTCGGCCGCGATGGCATCGGCGCGGTCGAGCCGCGCGGCAATTTGGTCGCGATGGTCGTCAGCATACGCGGCCACGTCCTCTCGCAGCTTGTCAAGCTTATGTCGTGCGAGCTCCAAACACTGCCGCGTGATGGTCGGCTGCTCGTCGCCGGCGCCGCCGTAGAGATCGACCAGCGCCGTCATTTTTTTCATGCCCGCTTCAGGGTCAAGATCGGCTTGCTTGAGGGCTTCGATGTAATCTCGTTCGATCGGCGAAAGGTCGCTCAGTTTGCCGCGCAGGCGCGATTGCTTTTCGAGCCGGCGTGCGAAACGGTCAACTTCGATCTGATCGCGCATCACTTGCAGCTCGGCGGTGCGCGGGTCGTCGGCAGCCGAGCGACTGAGAAACGCGGCGATATCGCTTTCGGCCTCGCTCAGGCTATCGCTCTCATTGGCGGCCATGGCGCGTGCGTAGAGCTTGTCGAGGCTGGGTGGCTGCAGAAGATACCAGGTGCCAAAGGCGAGTGCCGCGATGGCGGCCACCAACACCAGCGCCTGCACCGAAAGCCAACTTGTCTCTTCGTCGTCGAGATCATCACGCGTGTTGTCTTGGGCCGATACGGCGGTGAATTTCGTCTGTGACGACGAGGCCAGCATCGACGTCGGCGAGACCGAGCCGTTGGACCCGGCGGCGAGAAATTCCAGCGGCGCCGCCACCGTATCCATGTCAGGCGACAGATTCAGGTCGGACCGCAACGCCTTATGAACGTTGGGAGCCGCCATCGACGCAGGGACTTCGACCAGGCGGTAGCCGTCTTCCTGTTCTGCCTCGCCCGAAGAATCGAGGGCTGCCGGCCGGCTCTCCGCCGTAGCGGTCGGCGAGGTCGCGATCGACTCGTCGGGAAAAGGCGCCGGCGCCGACGGCGCGGATGAGCCTGCCGGCAAAGGCACCGGCGACATGCCATCTTCGTCTAGCCGAATCGAGAGTCCGTGCCGCATCGCTTCCAGCCGACGCGAGAGCACCATTGCCGTGGGAATCCTTTTCTCCGGGTCTTTCTCCAACAACAGGCTGATAATTGCTTCGAGCTCGGCCGGCGCATCGGGAGCAAAGCGCCGCAACGGCTCAGGCTGGGCGAAACGTTGCAGTTGCAACATCTCGACCATGGTGGCCGCACGGAAAGGCGGTCGACGCGCCAGCAGCGCAAACATCACTCCGCCCAAGCTGTAGAGGTCGCAACGGTGAGTCACCGGACGGCCATCGGCCTGCTCCGGCGCCATGTATTCAGCCGTGCCCAGCACGCCGCCGTCAGCCGTCAGACCGGTATTGCCGAAGAGCTTGGCGATGCCGAAGTCGGAAAGCTTGATCACGCCGTCGTCGGCCAGCAAGAGATTGGCCGGCTTGATGTCGCGATGAATCACACCACGATCGTGAGCATGTTTCAATGCTCGGCAGATCTGGATCGTCAGGTCCGTTACCTCGCGCCAGTCGAACTTGCGGCCGGCGATCAACTCTTCTTCGAGGCTTCGGCCCTCGACCAGCTCCATGCCGTAAAAGTGGTTGCCGTCTTGTTCGCCATAGCCAAACAGGCTGACGATGTTAGGATGGTGCAGCTTCTTAAGGCTTTCAATCTCGGCCTCGAATCGTTCGCGAAAGCCTTCCTCCTGGGCCAAGGCCGGGGACAACACCTTGACCGCGGCCGGTTGTTCGGTTTCGACGTTGACGGCCGCGTAGACGGTGCCCATGCCGCCCCTGCCAAGTTTGCGACCGATCTGATAAGGCCCGAGCCGTTCAAGTTGAAGCATGGTTTCGATCTGTCGTCCGCCCGTCGCCGATCGCTAAAACTCCGCCGCCGCCGCACGGTTTGACTCTATTTATGCTAGCCCGTGGCCTCGCGTGACACCAGTGGCCTCACCGGCTACGTTCAGCCGCCAGCAGCGGTGGATGCGGCGATTGCGGAAGTCTTCGGGCACCGTTTGCCGGCTGATTTCGCGAATGCTGACGTGGGGAAGAGCCGCCTCATCCAGTTTGAAACGGCGCGAGTTGGTCGAGAAATAAATTACTCCGCCGGGCGACATCAGCCCGACGACGCGGTTAAGCAGCTCGACGTGGTCGCGCTGGATGTCCCAGATGTCGTCGGTTTTCTTGCTGTTGGAAAAGGTAGGCGGATCGACCACCGCCAGGTCATAGGCCGCGCCGGGCCGGTGAAACTTGAGGAAGGAAAGTGCGTCGTCGCGAACCAGGCGCTGTTGCGGGCCAGCCAGACCATTGAGGCGCAGGTTTTCGTTTGCCCAATCGAGATACGTGTTGGAGAGGTCGACGGTCGTCGTCGTCGTGGCCCCGCCGGCGGCGGCATAGACGGTAAACGAGCCGGTATAGCCGAACAGGTTCAAGAACCGCTTGTTCGCCGCCGCCTCCCTCACCAACGCACGGGTAAGGCGATGGTCGAGAAACAGGCCCGTGTCGAGGTAGTCGGAGAGATTGACGCGAAATTTCAGACCGCCCTCATGCACCTCGAACCACCGCCCTTGGTCCGCAAACCGCTCGTATTGGTTCGTTCCCCGCTGTCGCTCGCGCCGCTTCATAAAGACGTTGCTCTTCGACACGCCGAGTGTTTCGGCGGCGGTCTTCGCCATCAGATCGAGCCAATCGGCATGCTCCGCCGTCGAGCGTTCGTGCGGTCGTTCATATTCGGCAAGGTGCAAGCATTCCTCATAACGATCGACCACGAGCGGTATCTCCGGCACATCGCGATCATAGAGCCGGTAGCAGGTAATCCCGCGCTTGGTCGGCCAGCGCCGCAGATGCCTCGCCCGGGCCGCCAGCCGCCGCGCGAAGATCTCTGCCTGCTCATGCGCCTTGGGTGTGAGTCCACCGAAGGCCTGCTGCGTTGCGCGCAACCTGTTCGAGGTTGAGGGTGCTTGTTCTTTTAGCCCCTGCGAGGTGGCAGGCGAGACAAGGAGACCAGGGGACAAGGAGACAAGGGGAGAGGGTGAAATGTGCGCAGGTGCTTCAACTTTAATCTCCTTGTCTCCTTGTCTCCTTGTCTCCTTGTCATGCTGCGTTTGCGTGTCGTCGTGCTTCTCAAGACCGGCCTCAAGGTCGCGCTCGCTCTCCTCCCGCATGCGATGCGGCCTCGGTCCGTAAAACTGGTAATAGGTACACTCGATACGGCCGTTGTAGAGCTTGCGGCGGCGGTCGGCGCTGCGGCCGACAAGCGCTTCAAAGTCCGGATACGCGGTCAGTATGTAGTGCGACCAGGTTTTCAGCCGCCGCAGCACGAGCGGCATCGAGGCATACAACCCCTCAAGTTCGTCGCTCTCACCCATGCGTTCGCCGTAAGGCGGGTTGCAGATCACGCAGCCGAATTCTTTTTTGCTGGTCAGAGAGTCAAATGCCTTTTGCTGGAAGTGAATGTTGTCGGCCACTCCGGCCTGTTGGGCATGGTACCGGGCCAGGCTGAGGACCTGCTCGTCGATGTCAGTGCCAATGATCGTGAGCGGCAAGTCGGGTTTGGCAAGGTCGAGCGCTTCGCTACGGGCAGCGGCCCAGTGCTGCTCGCCCAGACCCGGCCAGTGCTCGGCCGCAAACGTTCGGTTCAGCCCCGGCGCCAGGTTGCGGCCGATGAGTGCGGCTTCGATCGGGATCGTACCCGAGCCGCAGAAGGGATCGACGAACGGCCGCTCGGGCTTCCAGAAGCTCAACAGCACGAGCGCCGCCGCCAGCGTCTCCTTGAGCTGTGCCTCAGACGAGAGCTTGCGGTACCCGCGCTTGTGCAAACCTGCGCCGCTTGTGTCTAGAGTCAGCGTGGCCTGATTTTCGAGTAACGCCACTTCCACGGTGTATTGCGGTCCCGTCTCGGGCAACGATTGCGTGCGATGCGCGTGGCGGAGTTTTTCGACGATCGCCTTTTTCACGATCTTCTGGCAGGCCGGCACGCTGGAAAGCTGCGATTTCACGGATCGGCCATTCACCGGAAATGCGGCGTCGCGCGACATCCATGCCTCCCAGGGCAGCGCGAAAGTCCGGTCGAAGAGTTGCCCGAAATCCGTGGCTTCAAAGGCGCCCACTTCCACCAGCACTCGATCGGCCGTCCTCAGCCAGAGGTTGGAGCGGCAGATGGCTGACTCGTCGCCGCTGAAAGCGATGCGCCCCGTCTGGCGTATCTTGGCCTCATAGCCGAGCGCCTTCAGCTCGCGCGCCACCACGGCTTCGACACCCACGGTGGACGTGGCGATGAGTTGCAGCTCGGGCACGTCACTCCTCGCTCTCCACCGGCGATAATTCTTTCTCGAAGATCACCAGGTTGCGGCCGAGGTCCGGATCCCAGCGGATGCCGGCCACGTCGTATTCGCGGGCAATGGCCAAATGCAGCATGGGCCGGTGCTCGTTCTGGCACTCGAAGCGGATCGAAGCGTAATCGTGCTCGGTCACCCACGCGTGTACGGCGTCCATGAGTTGCGAAGCGATGCCCTTGCGGCGGAACTCGGGGAGCACGCCATAGAGCCACGAGAAATAGACGCTCGGCTTCAACTCGAACCCGAGGAAAAAGCCCACCGGCAGGTCGTCGAGCGAGGCGACCAGCCGCAGACCGTTGTAACGGCCCAGGAAACGACGGTGAAAGAAAGCGGCTTCTTTCGTCGGCCGGTAAATCTGGCAATACAACTCGGTAATCAGCGGAATTTCGTCCGGTCCGACGACGTCGATCTTTGCGGTAGCCACGGCAATCTGGGGAAAGGTCAGGTCTAGTTTCAACGCATTCTAAATAGCCGTATGCGATTACCGGGCGCCGGTTTTCGAGGAGGATGGGCTTCCTAGCCCGTCACCGTCGATGGTGACGGCCTAGGAAGGCCATCCTCCCAGCGGAG
>DASSFG010000807.1:0-4916 GCA_035694685.1 Pirellulales bacterium | reverse complement strand
GTGTCGGCTTTGGCCACTCCTCAAACGGTTATTCTCTCGGCGCTTACACCGCCGCGGCCGCGCCGAGCGTTTTTTGCCCGCAACGATAAATCTGGGGGGCGGGGGTGATTTTGGATTGCCGATTTTGGATTTGGATTGGGTGATCGGAAGTTGTATGCGCGATGGCAGCCCCGAAGGGCAACGCTGTGAAGCATTTTTTGTCCTTGAAAATACGCAATTTGCGAGGTTGGAGTTGTTGGTGCGAAAAATCTCGCGATCGAAAAACGCCCCAAACCGCGCAAACCACCTCAAAAAATGCTTCACAGCGTTGCCTGAAAGGGCGTTACTAAATCGGCGGCTTCCACCCACGCGGTCCACTGGTAATCCCAATCTTATCCCAACTCTCTTCGTGAGGAAACGCCTTAAACGATCAGATTCAGCTTGAAGGCTCCTTTGCACCGAGCGCCCTCCCTATCGCCCCCATCAGATCCTCCGCCAATACGGGCTTGCCGAGCACGGCCGCCGCTCCGGACGTCGTTAATTGCCGCACATCGTGGCTCCGCAGAAAGTCGAGCAAAGCGACAATCGGCGTTCCCGCAAAGCAAGCGGCCAATTGCGAGTAATCCGCTACTAGATCGGACGGCGGCAGGCCAGCGTCCCACAGCACGAGATCGAACCGTTCCAGCGGCTCGCCGGGCGGGCGACGAAACACGACCGGCGAGTTTCCCGCTCGGCGGCAGGTGTCGGCCAACCAGTCGCGCATCTCAGAAAAATCGCTCACGACGGCCAGGACGCCAGAGAGCGGGGCTCCAGTCCCAGTCAGGGAGGAGAGCAATCGCTCATCGGCGGTGGCCGTTAGCGGCTGGTTCCAGGCAGACAGTTCGCCCCGTGCCAGGCGAGCCATCTCCCGCTGAAAGCGGCCTGGCCATTGATGCCAGTACACGCGAGCCACACCTGGCCAGGGCGAGCCGCTGCGCATTTCACCTTCGCACCAGGAGCCAAGCAAAGCGACGAGCGGCGCGAGCGGCGCCGCACGACGTAACGCATCGATCGCCGCCGCGCCGAATTGCCCAGGCCGAGACTGTGCCACGACGATCAAATCGACGGGCTTTTCGCTTTCGGCCAGCCAGGTGGCCGCCGACTTCAGACAAGGTCGCTCGATCAGCTCGCAGACGAGCTTCATTTCCGCCACTGCTGCGGTGAACTCCTCGCCGGCGTAATCGCCGGTGAGCAGAACTCGCAACACCAAAGGCTTTTCAAACGGAGAAGTAACCACAAAGACACGGAGTCACCAAGTGGAGCGTCAGACTTAGGAGTGGAAGGTTAAAAGACAGGCGAGCGTGGTTGGCAAAATCCTCATCCCTCATCTTTCATCCCTCATCCTACCCTTTGTGCCTGCGTGGTCAGCCAATCTCCCACAAAGTCGCCTTACTTGCCGGCCGGCTTGGCTAATTGCGCTTCAATCGTCGAGACGACTTCCTTCGATTCCGGCTGCACGCGCGGATCGAAGCGGGCTACGACGTTACCGTCGCGGTCGAGCAGGAATTTTTCGAAGTTCCACTTGACGTCACCCGCGAACTTGGGATCGGTTTCTTTGGAGGTCAGGTACTGGTAGAGCGGGCATTGGCCCTCGCCCTTCACCACCACCTTGGAGAACATGTCGAACTTCACGCCGTAGTTCTGTTCGCAAAATTCGGCAATTTCCTCGTCGCTGCCGGGTTCTTGCTTCCCAAACTCGTTGGCCGGAAAACCGAGGACCGCCAGTCCCTCGTCGGCGTATTTTTCGTGCAGGTCTTCCAGGCCTTTGTATTGGGGAGTGTTGCCGCATTGGCTGGCCACGTTCACGATCAGCACCACCTTGCCTTTGTACTTCGACAGATCGACTTCCTTGCCGTCCAGGCTTTTCATTTTAAAACTGAGGGCTTCGGGCACGTTTTTGCTTCCTTTTTTATCGGCGGCCAGGGCAGGTAGCACGGCGGTGGCAAGAAAACCAAGCACGAGCGAGCAAATCACGGTACGCATTTCGGTGCTCTCCAAAAAACGGTGGGAAGTTCGCGGCGGATCAACTTCCGCCGCGGCAGGGCCCCTTTCACAGGCACTAAGAGTGTAAGCCTGATGTACGCCGATTGCCAGTAGCCCGACCAGCTCGTTTCCGCACACGGGCGCATGCAATACGTCTGCCGCATCGCCGCTCGCTGCTGCTAACGGACCGTAGTCGGCAAAGGCGCAGCGCGCTGCGCCTTTGCCAACAGTAGTCCCGTCACTTGCGCCGCGCGCGGCGCAAGTGCCATGCACCAACCCTGTTGGCAGGAGCCGATATTCGGCTGTAAGTCGTTTGGCAGACGTGGTTTATGGACATTGGTATGGGGCTCGTGGTCGTCGCATTTCTTCGGATTGGCTTGCCCGGCCGCTTGTGACGCTGGTTTCCGATCGCGGCCAACGCGCGGCGGGCAGATTCGAAGATGGCCAACTCGCGCCAACTTCTCTTCGCGGCTGAGCGACTATGTTTAGTTGGCCATCTTCGCGGTCGCCACGCGAAGCGTTTGCCGAGAGAAGCCGGGACCGATGCGACACGCGTGTCGCATCGAGACGTTCGCGACCAAAAAATGGCGGTCGTGTTGGGTAACGCCTCCGCCGGGCTTGCCCCGGTGCGAGCGCCGATTGACTGGCTAAACATGGACCGCCCGCCCCCTCGTCTCCGCCGAACTTGCCTCGGTGGAACGCACGAATGGTTCGGCTACGGCACGCGCTCAAGTCATGCGCTTCATAGAAAGCGCGAAGCGCTTGCGGAGAACAAGCCGGGACGGATGCGACACGCGTGTCGCATCGAGGCGTTCGCGAGCGAAAAACGTCAACGTGCAGGGGGTAGTTCGACGACGGCCAACTCGCCACAAAATCACGAACGATAAGGAATTTCAATTTTCAAAGAGCCTAGCCGGCACGCTCAGCGCCGCCTGCCCCGTCAGCCGTCGGACTGCCAAATTGGCCGCTACAACAACCGGCCAGTTACTTCAGCTATTCTTGTGCCATCAATGAACAAGTTAACACATCCACGTTGGCGTTCCTCCTGCCGGATCAAGTCGCCGGGAGGAGCAAAGGGGACGTCCTAGAATGTCCCCTTTTTCGCCCTGGACTTGATCACCGGCTTCGTCGGCCGCAAGGAGTTCTACGATCAAGCCTCGTGGCGTTTGCTGCTTGTAACCGCGCGACGTGCCCGTCGAAAATGGGCACGTCTATCTGGTCCACCAGGCAAGCTGGAAGCACTGGATCTTGTTACGGGCCACGCTGGAAGATGCGGGCAAAGGCGGTCGATAGCCACAACACGCGCCGCCCGCGCTGACGGACCGATGATCGTTACCGAAACCAAGCGACGCCAGCGAACGGTCGCCGTAGCGGGCAACGGCGGCGGGGTATTACGGCAATCGCCGTGGCCGGCGCCGGCCGTCGATCGCCCAGATGGCCTGGCGCGTTATCCAAGCGAATGGCGGCGCCTTTTTCGTGACCAACGACAGTCCGGTATGCTTTCATGAATACTACGGTTTCGTGAAACCCGAATCGGAGTTCATCTTTCCGCTTGCGGCCCGAATGACGCTCTTCGGATGTTGGCAGCGGCACGTTGGCGCCCCGAAAATATGGCTCGACAAGCGGGTTGTGCGCAAGTTCCACGGCCGGCCAAAGTAGCAGGCACGCGCCTAAGATTGAGGTTGCAACGACCACATAATGAAATGACAATGGAATCGCCACAGGGACTTGGCTGCCGTCGCCGCGTCAAGCCATCAGCAAGGAGGTTGAAATGAAAACAGGGAGTGGTATGGAGTTACCGGTCGAGTTAGAGGCTGTTCGGCTGGCCATTGAGTGGAAGCATCTGTTTGCGACCGAATTGCGGCTCGCCGCCCAGCGCCTGGCGATTGGCAGCAACGTCGTCACCAGCGATCAATATCGGAGCGCCTTGGCGACAGCGTTAGAGCGAGTGCTGGAGAATGCCAACAAGCCTCGGGTAAAACCCGCCGATGTCCACCGACGAATCGCTTGAGGACCAAACGAAGCTGCAGGCCGGATCCCTCGCGGCGGAAGCGATCGATTGGGGTTTTCAGTTTCTCAAGGTTTTGGAGTTGGAGTACAGCAACGCCGCCGCCGGGCTTCCGGCTCAAGCCACCTTAGCTGAATTCCGTCGAGCGATGATTCGCGCGTTTGAGTCGACCTTGGTCGAATCGGGTGCAGATCCGCGCGACGTTCCAAGCTTGATTCACGAGAGCCTTTCGCTCGATCAGTCCGTGGAAAAGAGTGCCGGCTGGACGAGCGAATTAAATGCGCGGCGAATCGAGCTCATCGATAAGATGATTCAACAATCGCTTTCTGCCACGGAGGCCGCCGAGCTCAGTCGGCTCACGGCACGGCTTCGGCTTCACGTTGACAACGAAGAGCTTGTTCCCCTCGAAGGTGCAAGGCAAATACACAAACGGCTGCTGGAAAGCGGCAATGCGGGTGCGCGGCAGGAATGATCTTTGACTACCCTGATTCGCGCGATCACCGGCGTCACGGGCCCCGCGGCTATGCCAGATACGAAGGCTATCGCCCCTGGTTGCGAGATGAGTTTACGTTTCGTTGCGCGTACTGCTTAAAGCGCGAGCGATGGGGCCAGGTGACGGGTGAATTTGACGTCGATCATTTTCAGCACCAAAGTTTACGCCCCGATCTGGCGGCGGATTATGAGAATCTGGTCTACTCGTGCAGACGCTGCAATGGCGTGAAGTCCGATGCGGCGGTGGCAGACCCAACCTTCGTCATGTGCCGCGGCCGAATCGTAACCGGCGACGACGGCAGGGTGTCCGGTGTGGATGCAGAGGCAACGTGGCTAATCTTTGCGCTGGATTTGAACTCACCGAGGCTCGTCGAATGGCGCATCACGTGGATGCGGATCGTCGATTTGGCCGCTG
>DASSFG010000806.1:0-4922 GCA_035694685.1 Pirellulales bacterium | reverse complement strand
GGCTGAGTGACAAGGAGACACGGAGGGAACGAGACAAGGAGACAAGGAGACAAGGAGACAAGGGGAAGACGTCGCGCTTGGACGCTCCTTGTCTCCTTGTCTCCTTGTCTCCTTGTCTTACCAAAAACGCCGGAGGGCGCGGCATCGAACGCGCGTTAAAGCACTGAGTTGTCATCCTTACTTCCTCTCGCGAGAGAACTGCTGAAACACCTGGCGGAACGAGGTGGTGGCGCTGTGCGGATGCACCTGCCGGCAGAGCCCTGCCAGGCGATCGACTTCAACCGGGTCGGTGATTTCCGTCAGCGTCTCGGCACAGCCGGGGGCCAGGTAAACCAGCAGCAACTTATTTCCACAGCGAATCAAATGAGCAAATTGTCGACCGGTCAGCGGAGTGCGGCCGAGCACCTCGACCACCTCGCCGGGCAACTTCGCCGGGCCGGCCGGCATGCCGCGCCGCACGGCCCAAGCGGCGGCCAGAAACAAGGCCAGCACGACTGCCAGGCTGGCCATGCCCGTGGCGATGCCCGAGGCAGGCTTGATCGCACGGCCTGGATGCGCCTTGTCGTTTTCGGCCTCGCGCGTCGCGCCGCGCGGCGGCAAAGGCAAACTGTCGTGAGGCGGCTTAGCGGGCGGTTGACGGTCCGCCTTTTTTGCCTTCAAAGGCGAGTCGGCGGATTCGACATAGGTGGCCCGTTGCACGTCGGTCGGATCAGCCAGTGCGGTCGCTGAGAACAACGCCAAATTGCAAATTGCAAATTGCAAATTGCAAATTGCAAATTTGAAGAAACCCTTTCTGAGCGATTGTCCGTTCATGAGGCGTCCATGCCTTTGCGTGTGTCGTTCGCGTTGGAACCTGGCGTCACGCCGGTTGCTCGCCGGCAATCAGCTCGGCCACGCGGACACAGAAGTTGTCGTTCAGCACCAGTACCTCGCCTTTGGCGATCAATCGCCCGTTGACGAAGATGTCAACGGGGTCGCCGGCCAACTTGTCGAGCGGCACCACTGAACCTTTACGAAGTTTGAGTACGTCTTCCAGATACATCTGCGTGCGGCCGAACTCGATGCGCAAGTCGAGTTCCACGTCGCGAATCAGTTCGAGCGTGGCCCGCTCGGTGCTCGGCGGCGCCCCGGCAAACTCATCGAGTTGAAAGGCCTTCACGGCCGCCGCCGGCGAAAGTTGCGGTTGGTCGATGGAAGCAATCGCTTCCTGGGCCTGCTTGAGCAGCAGCTCCATGTCTGCCGAGGCAATCGGCTCATCGAGCGGTGGCGGCGGCGCCTTGGGCGCCGGCTTCACTGCCGCAGCCGCGAGCGGTTTTGCCACAGCCGCGGAGGCAGCTTCGGCAGGCTGCGCAACCTTGGTCTCGGCTTCGGCGGGCTGGACCTCCGGGGCGGTAGAGCTTGGGCCAGCGCCAACCGGCGGCAAACTGGCGCCGGCCTCTGCGAGCAAACGCTCGATTTCGTCGTTGCTCACCGGTTGATCTGCCATGATAACGACTCCCTTCGTTTAACCGGTCTGGCCTTGCGCGGCTACTTTCCCCAAATTACGGCTTTAGATCAAGCCCAAACAACCGGCGGCCCACGGCACCTCTCGCGGCACGCAAGTAGGAGTGCCCAAGCTCAATCGCGCCCCGCGAGCGGGCCAGCGTCTTATCCTGGCTTGACAATGGATAGTAGAAAGCTCGGGTTGAGAGCGTCGAAACGCACGCGTTCGAGCTGATAAGTGCCACGGGCCACGTTGATCATCCAGACCTTGACGTCGGCCACTCGGCGGTGAAGGGTGGCATGCACGTCGGCCAGGTTTTCGATACTGCCGACGTTGGCGACCAACCGCCCTCGGGGTCGGAGACGCTCATACGCCAGGTCACAGAGTTGGCTGATCTCGCGTCCGCTGCCGCCCAGAAAAACGCTGTCGGGCGAAGGCAGCCCGTGCCAGGCCTCGGGGGCGCGGCCGTGAATCGCCACCAGGTTGCCGACACCGAAGCGTTCGGCGTTTTCTTTGATCAGGCCGTAATCGTCGGCGTCCATCTCAATGGCGTAGGTGGTTCCGGCAGAGGCGAGCTGGGCGGCTTCGATGGCCACCGAGCCGCTGCCTGCTCCGATGTCCCACACGGTGCTCGTCGGCCCCAGATCCATCTCGGCCAGGGCCATCGAACGCACTTCCGACGGCGTCAGCAGTCCCTTTTTCGGCTTGGACTGCAAAAACACTTCGTCGGGGTTGCCGAACACGCGACGGCCGATGCGCTCACTCGGCCGGTCGGGGGCGCCCGGCTTGCGCACCAGAATCATGACGTTCAGAGGGCCAAATTCTTGTTCGGCCAGCTCCGCCAACGTGCCTTGCGTGACGCGTTCGTCGGGCGAGCCGAGGTTTTCGCACACGTAGGCGTTGAAATAGTCGATGCGCCGCGCCAGCAGGGCCTGGGCAACGGCGGCCGGCGTGTGCGACTCGGTGGTGAACAGCCCCGCTTTGTCGGCCGTCCGTATCTTTTCGATGACGTGATCGAGCGGATGGTTGGCGAGGTTGGTGAGGTATGCTTCTTCCCAGCTTTCCTTCACTCGGGCAAAGGCAAGCTGCATGCTGCTGACGTGCGGCAGCACCTCGAAGCGCTCCTTGCCGAGCTTCTCGCAGAGGTAACGGGCCATGCCGTAAAACAACGGGTCGCCAGAGACAAGCACCGCCGCACGCTTACCGCTGCTCCGCGACAACCGCTCGACCACTGCGTCAAGATTCGCGCCCACCTCCACGCGCTCGGCGGGGAGTGACGGCAAACGGCTCAGCGTATAGTCTGGCCCGATAAGCAACTCGGCCCGTTCGATGAGCTGGCGGGCGGCGCTGGTGAGTCCCTCCAGGCCGTCATCGCCGATGCCGATAATATGAATTTTCGCCGGTTCAACCAAGCTGGGAGCGCCTTCTGTGAGTTAGGCAATCAACGCCAATCAAGCGACCCGATTCTATGCCGCGAGTTGTGACCGATGCAACGGGTCGCATGACGAAGCCGGATTTTGCGCAGGCCAGTCCCACTCTGCGTGCTATACTCACCCCCTGACTATCCAACCAGAGTGCACACCATACGGAGCGCGCGATGAAACCTTTCGCGGCAGTTTTTTTCCTTCTGGCGATGATCTCCTGCCAAGCCACCGTGGCCGCGCCGCGAAACGTGGTGCTGTTCGTTACCGACGATCAAGGGCAAGACGCCGGCTGCTATGGCAATCAGGTTATCCGCACGCCGCACCTCGATCGGCTGGCCGCCGAAGGCACGATTTTCCCCTACGCTTTTTGCACCACCGCGAGCTGCAGCGCCAGCCGGTCAGTGATACTCACGGGCATGTTCAACCATGCCAACGCCCAATACGGCCACGAGCACAGCTACCACCACTTCAGCAGCTTCGACAGCGTGCGCAGCCTGCCGGTGATGCTCGCCGAGGCTGGTTATCGCACGGGCCGCGTCGGCAAGTTCCACGTCGCGCCCGAATCGGTGTATCGCTTCGACGTGCGTCTGCCAGGCAACGCTCGCAGCCCGGTCGAGATGGCCGAGAACTGCCGGTCATTCGTCGCCGATGGCGACCGGCCGTTCTTTCTCTACTTTTGCACCGCCGACCCGCACCGCAGCGGCGACCGCGCCGACGACGTGCCGCAACGGCCCGACCGATTTGGCAATAGACCCGCCGGCAAAGAATATCCGGGCATCGAGAGGGTCAAGTACGATCCGGGCGAGGTCGTCGTGCCGCCGTTCTTGCCCGACACTCCGTCCTGCCGGGCCGAATTGGCGCAATACTATCAGTCGGTGTCGCGGGTCGATCAGGGACTGGGCCGGCTGATCGAAGTGCTCAAGGAGGCCGGCGTCTACGACGACACGCTGATCATTTTCATTTCCGATCACGGCATCGCCTTCCCCGGCGCCAAGACGACCACGTATGAACCCGGGCTGAGGTCGCCGTGCGTCGTGCGGAATCCCTACGCCAAGCGGCGAGGCGTGACAAACCAGGCCATGATTAGCTGGGTCGATCTGACGCCGACGATTCTCGACTTTGCCGGGGCCGCGCCGCGCGAGCCAAAACATCACGGCCGTTCGTTCTTGCCCGTTCTCGAAGAGAACCAGCCCACCGGCTGGGACGAAATCCACGCCTCACACACTTTTCACGAAATAACGATGTACTACCCGATGCGCGTCGTGCGGAACCGCCGTTATAAGCTCATCTGGAACATCGCTTATCCGCTTCCCTATCCCTTCGCATCCGACCTCTGGGAGGCTCCCACCTGGCAAGACGTTTATCGTCGCGGGGGCGATGCGCGTTATGGCCGCCGCACGGTCGACGCCTACATTCACCGACCGCAATTCGAGCTTTACGATCTTGAGTCCGATCCCAATGAGACGCACAACCTTGCCCACGATGCTGCGCACGCACAGACCCTGAGCGACCTCAAGGGCAACCTGCGGGCGTTTCAACAACGGACCGGCGATCCATGGATCCTGAAGTGGGAGTATGAATAGGACTTGTGGCTATCTTTCCTGATGATTGCCAGCGACGGCAGCCACTCGCCCAACGGCGGAGGCAGGACGCCATTCTGCGGCCCACCACTCGCCGGCCAGGCTAACCGGCAAGATCGTTCCCCAGCGCCCCTCGCGGAGCGTGACCCCGTCTGAAGTAAGTTGAGGCGCTAGACTGTCCCGAACCAGTCCCCAGGCCCAACTTTGCGAACGCCACTCCTTCGGTGCCGGCCACGCCGACCAGGAAACGGCATTCGATCCAAATGCCAAGTTCTCGATCGAGCCGAAGAGTACCGCGGGCTCAAACGGATTAGTGAGCCGAGCCGGGAAATCGTCGCCGATCACACGATTCATGAGCCGGCGAGCCAGTGACTCGTGGATCCGCAGGGCGACGAGCCGTCGTTCCTCGCATGGTGGGCGGCTTGGCGGCGCGCC
>DASSFG010000805.1:0-18670 GCA_035694685.1 Pirellulales bacterium | reverse complement strand
GTCGCTGGTGACGACAAACCCGCTGCCGTTGCCTTCGTGCGTTTTCTCCTGGCTGGCGAATTCAGGCGGCGTAGGTCCCCGATTGAGCGTGAGCATACAGAACCCGGTCGAATGATCGACGCCCTCCGATCGCTCGGCTCTCAGAGCAAAGGAGAACCCATAGTTTTCACCTTCGTTAAAGCGGTAGCCCAAGGCTGCCGGCGAGGAGCTGTCATTCGTCGATCCGCCATCGGCCCTTCGCGCGCTCGTTGCCAGCGTCAGGGCCGCCAGCAAAATTGCGGTGAGCGGTCCAGGGGTCGTTGACAACCTGGCTTGACGCATCAGAGACTCTGCGCGGGCTTGCATCGCTTGCCTCCATTGGGTCTGTGGTGAAATGCTCTCGATTAGCCTAGGCGGTCGCCGGCCAAATGGCAACTTCCGTTGGGCATTGGTAGGGCCAGCGCTTGCTTGCTTGCTCGCTCATGTTTGAACTAGACTTATGCTCCTCCGCCGCTCGACGGCTTGCGCATTCGCATGGGGCGGCTATTCGAGCCGTAAAGTTCTTTGTGGTCGCGTCGGGCCAAGGGAAAGCAACCTACAAGAAGGAAACGCCAGAGATCCTGGCATGCAAGACAACCCCTACGAGTCTCCCAGCGATGGCCAGCGGCCGCGCGAAAAGCGATATGTGGGATGCGTGTCTGGCTGTCTGTGGCTTTCGGCATTCTGGATTTGGCTCTTCGTGTTGGCCGGCCTCGGCTTCGTGATTTGGATGTTGTGGCCGCTGATGTTCAGGGAGTAGGACGCATTCTCTTGTCTCGATCCTCTGCTCCGGCGATAATTCCGTATTCCCGCCTGAAGTTTCCTGCCTGCCAACAGCCAAGCCTGATGACGCCTGCTCTTCGTTCGCATAACCATCGTCTGGGTATGAATCGCCGCGAAATCTTGCAGGTCGGTTTTTCCGGGCTGTTGGGCCTCAACTTCAGCCAGGTGCTTGGCCGAACGGCAGCCGCGGAAGGCCGTGGATCGCATTTCGGCCAGGCCAAATCGGTCATTCTCGTCTTTTGCACGGGCGCCCCCGCACACCAGGACATTTGGGATCTCAAGCCGGAAGCGCCCGCCGAAGTGCGCGGCGAGTTTAAGCCGGCCGACACCAACGTGGCCGGCGTGCAAATCACGCCGCACCTGCCGCACCTGGCGAAGATGGCCGACAAGTACGCCATCGTGCGCAGCATGACGCACAGTTTGCCCGGCCATGAACAAGCGACGCACTTCGTGCTCACCGGAGTGAACGCTTTGCCGGCCGGCGCCACGCACATGGCCAGTCGCAACGATTGGCCCTGCTACGCCTCGTGCCTGCAGTACCTGCGCCCGCGCGACGACGGCCTGCCGTCGGGCGTGATGTTGCCCACCTACCTGCACAACGGTTACGGTTTCTCGGGACAAAACGGCGGCTTCATGGGCAGCGCCTTCGATCCCTGGCAGCTCACCCGCGACCCCAACGCGGCCGATTTTCGCTTGTCGGAGCTCGACCTGTTGCCCGGCCTCACGGTCGATCGCCTGAGGGGCCGATGCTCGCTGTTGGCCGGCCTCGACGCCCAGCGCCGCGATCTGGCCGACGTGGCGACGGCCCGCGATCTTACGGCCCGCATGCAGAATGCCTATACACTGCTGACCGAGAATGCCCGCTTTCGCGCGGCGTTCGACCTCGCCAGCGAACCGGCTGAATCGCGCGACCGTTATGGCCGCCACCAGTTCGGCCAATCGCTGCTGTTGGCCCGCCGACTGGTCGAGGCGGGCATGCCCGTCGTCCAGGCGAACATGGGTTCGATGAACAATTGGGACACGCACGGCCAAAACTTCAAGCAGCTCAAAGAGCGCCTTTTGCCGCCGCTCGACCAGGGGCTTTCGGCCCTGTTTGCCGACCTTGAAACTCGTGGTTTGTTCGAGGAGACCCTTGTCGTCGTGGTGGGCGAGTTTGGCCGCACGCCGCAGATCAACGCCACCGCCGGCCGCGATCACTGGTCGGGCGTCTTCAGCGCGGTGTTTGCCGGCGCGGGCGTGCGCGGCGGCCAGGTAATCGGCGCCAGCGACGCTCAGGCCGCCTGGCCGGCGACGCGCGGTTGGTATCCGGCCGATCTCGGCGCCACGGTTTATAGTGCCTTGGGCATCGACCCGGGCAGCCAGATCGTCGACCGTCTTGGCCGCCCGCACCGCCTCAACGCCGGTGAAGTCATCGCGCCGCTTTACGGCTAGTGCACCGTCAGGCTAAGTTTTCGGGTTCAATCAACAAAATGGGTTCTGTAGGGAACGCACTCCGTGGCGTTCCGTGAACCACCAATTGATGATCCATCGGTGCGCGACGGAACGCCACGGAGTGCGTTCCCTACAGATGACAGCCCGAACACTTGCCTTTGACAAAGCACTGGCGCTTTGTGACGAACGGGCACTAGCGAGCTACCCTTTTTACCGCACGGGCCATGCGCATCGTCTCTTTACTGCCCAGCGCGACCGAGATCATCTGCGAACTTGGAATTGGCGAGCAGTTGGTCGGAGTCAGCCATGAGTGCGACTACCCGACCTTTGTTCAAGACCTGCCCAAGGTCACGCGGACGAAAATACCGCAAATGGCGTCCAGCCAGGAGATCGATGCTCTCGTTCGCCAGCAATTGAAGACGCAGTCGGCGTTGTACTCACTCGATTTGCCGACGCTCGAACGCTTGAAGCCTGACTTGATCGTCACGCAGACGTTGTGCAACGTGTGCGCGGTGGCTGAGTCTGAGGTGATAGCGGCGCTTTGCCACCTGCCGGGCCAAGCTCGGGTCGTCAATCTCGAACCGGTGCGGCTGGCCGATGTCTTTGCATCTCTGCGCCTCGTCGCTGAGGCGGCCGGTGCGCCGGGCCGCGCGGAGAGCGTCGTTGCCGGACTACAAGCACGAATCGACGCCGTCGCGAAGAGGACGGCGGGCGTCGCGTCGTGCCCGCAAGTCGTCTTTCTCGAATGGGTCGATCCACCTTTTTCCGCCGGGCACTGGACGCCGGAATTGGTCCGCCTGGCTGGTGGAATCGAATTGATTGGTCGGGAAGCAATGCCATCGCGAACAATCTCGTGGGAGGAGATCGTTTGCGCCAGTCCGGACGTGCTGTTTGTCGCCTGCTGCGGATTTGCCGCAGAGCGCACTCGATATGATTTATCGACGCTGGCGGCACGGCCTGGTTTCGGCGACTTGCCCTGCGTTCGCTCCGGCAGAGTTTACAACTCCGATGGCAGCGCCTATTTCAACCGCCCAGGACCGCGCCTGGTCGACAGCCTGGAAATTCTCGCGCACGCTCTCCACCCTGACCTCCATCCGCTTCCGCGCGGATTGCCCGCCGCCTGAAACTGGGTTCACGAATAAGTGACCATTTAATCCGCCACACCATTTTTAGCTATGGCACGTAGCGTTATCATGGCAGTATGCACGCCGGTCTGATCCATGTCGCTGCCATTGCTCGTGTGATGAGGGCGGTGGTCGTTCTTTTGATTCCGGCCTGCAATTCTGCTGCGATGGAAACGCCCGGTAAGGCGCGGGTCGACAACCTTCGTCGGGCTGCGAAGAAAATCGAGAAGCTCCACGAAAAGAAACGTCCGCCGGGAGCGCACGATTGGTTGGCGCAGCACGACGAAGCCGGGCAGACGTTCGACCAGTACCTGAAATCAAATCCAAACCGGCCCACCGCCAAGCGTAAGCGGCTGTACATCTTGCCCATCGGCCAGTTCAGTCCCATACAAACTCGGTTGGTGACCGAAACAGCCGATTTGATGTCGCGGTTTTACAATCTGCCGGTCAAAGAGCTTGAACCGCTCGGCCTCGACGTGATCGCGCCCGAGGCGCGGCGCACGCACCCGCAATGGGGCGACAAGCAGGTGCTGAGCACCTACGTGCTGGATAAAGTGCTCAAGCCGCGACGCCCGGACGACGCCGTGGCGGTGCTGGCATTGACGACGTCGGACTTGTGGCCGGGCGAAGGCTGGAACTTCGTCTTCGGCCAGGCCAGCCTGAGCGAGCGCGTGGGTGTCTGGTCGCTTTATCGCTACGGCGACGCCGAAGATCCGCGGCCCGACAACCCGTTTCAGCGGCGGCTGTTCAAAGTGGCCTTGCACGAGACGGGCCACATGTTTGGCATCGCGCATTGCACCGCCTACGAATGCTGCATGAATGGCTCGAACAACCTTGCGGAGATGGGCAGTCGGCCGATGTGGCTTTGCCCGGAGTGCGTGCAGAAAGTGTGGTGGGCCTGCTCCGCCAATCCGGCGCAGCGTTACCAGCGGCTGGCCGAATTTGCCGAGAAGCACCACTTGTCCGAAGAAGCAAAGTTTTGGAAACGCTCGCGCGAGCTGGTTGAAGCATCGGCCGAGCGCAAGTGATCAGGTCGTGCAGTGTGGCGGATGCAGGGCCGGGTTGGGGTGCGCGAAGTCCGTATGTTTCGGCGCCCATAACTATGTTCGCACGTGCTGATTCTTTTCCGACTTTGGTCGCTGAGAACAAAACACGCATCAAGCATCTTCGTATCCACACCTTGATTTTCAGGGCGGGACACCGCTCGCTTTAACGAGCGCCTCCACCAGCACGGGTTCTTGTCGAGCGGTGGAGTTGATGCTGGTTTTCGGCTCACTTGCCTTCTACCTGCTTGGGGCGAGGCAGGTTTCTGAGCGCGTCCAGCAGATCGGTGCTCAACGCCCTGTCGGAGATTGGGGCAAGTTGCCGTTTGTCGCCGAAGGTGGGTGAGCCGTACTTGCTCTTGAGCATGGCGAATAGGTTTTCCAACGCCTGATCGCTGCCTTCGGCCAGGAAGTACGCGTCGTGAAGCTGGCCCCACTTGCCGTCGCCGTTGGCCACTGTGAGGCACTGGAGGTTGTTGGATTGCGTGCCGGCCCAGAGCCGGTAGAGGGCCAATTTCGGCGTGTCGCGGTCCTGCCCGGTAAAGTTTTCCAAGAATGAGGCTAGCCCGCGGCCAGTGATCGTGGCCACGCACTGCGCGCTTTTGTCGTCGCCGTCAGGACTGGCGATGGTGGCGAGATGCCGCCATGTCTTGGTTTCGGCGTCATACATATAGTAGCGCGTGTCGGTGGTGCCCTTGGCGACGCCCGGCTGTTTCTCGACGAAGAAGCGGAACGGCTCGCCCACCTGCCAGTTCCAGACAAGGTGGGTGTGGGCGCCTTCGCCTTCCCCGCCAAAGCGATTGAAGATGGTTTTCGCGTCCGCCTCGGTGACCTTCGGCTGCAACTTGGGCGAAGTGTCCCAGATGGAAAAGATTGTGCGCCGTTCCTTAGGCGTATTATGTTGGATGCCGCAGTACCCGCCCGCCGGCTCGCCCGGATGCCAATTTGCCCCGCAGTAGTAAATGCCCTGGTGCGACGCCAGCACCGTGATTTCTCCAAAGAGGCACGTCGCCTCTCGGGCGTTCACCGTGTCCCACCACAGATGCTGCGCTGCGACGGGGCTCGCGGCGACGACGCAAGCGACGCTGAGGAAAACCGCTATTTTCCGGCGTGGCAGTCGCATGATGCTCGTTACTCCTATAGGATTTTAAGTCTTGTGGGATCCTGAACCATTCGCTTTCTAGCATGGCTAACGTAGATCGGTTAATCGAACGATGGCAGGCACATGGAATCGAATGCCCGCCTGGCGTAACCATTTCGGATATTAAGGCTTTTGAGCGGGCACATGGCGTGGTCCTTCCATCCGACATGCGGACTTATTTTCTCGCTGTCAACGGCATGGGGGAATACGGCACGTGCGACAACGATTGGTTCAGCTTTTGGAAGCTGCAAGATCTAAAAACGGTCGCCGAGGATTTGCCCGATCGCTCGTCTGGTTTTCCGGATGCCGCCACGTGCTTCATGTTTGCCGATCACTCGATCGCTCTACCAACGTTCGCAATCAAGCTGTCTGCCGACCCGAACGTCGAAACTCCGATTGCCAGCGTCTTTGCCGACTTCGGACGATTCGAAGTGCAGTATTTCTTTGATTCATTCGGCGATTTCATTGACCAATATCTTGACGATCCCATTGGAGTAAGTTCTGCGCTGCCTGACAACGCGTAAGGCCCGCTGGATCTCCAGCGTTATACCGCGGAATATCTGCGCAACCTTGGCCGATGCTCAGAGGAGCTTTGAGACGTTCACTCCCGTTCCGCCCAGACTCGCATCGCGCCGTCTTCGCCCAGCTCGACGTGAATCAAGTTGGGACAACAGCACACGGGGCAGTCTTCCACGTATTCCTGCTCGTGGCCGGCGGAGACGTCAACGGGCACCACAATTTGCTCGCCGCACGAATCACAAAGGTAGCTGGCCTCGTCTTGCATGCCATTCGTTATACGGGCTGCCCGACCGGCGATAAATACCCGGCATTATCGCGTGATGATCTCGTTTCTGGCGGCCCAGGCGCCGATGTCGCGCTGCTGGATGGCGACGGCCATCAGTTCGGGAAATAGATCGGGAGTGCAGGCGAAGCACGGAGCCGCTCGCCATGCCTCGACTACCGGTTTAAACTTAAAGTGGTTTCCCCGAAGCGGATCTGGAAAAATGCTCGTGCGACTGCTGTTGATTGTTTCTTTTGTAGCCGCGGCGTTACGGTGCTGCGACGTCGCCGCACTAGGCGCCGAAGAGGAATACGACCGCAGCCATTGGTCGCTAGCGCCGCGCGGCGCGGTGCAACCTCCGTCGTTCAACGCACGGGCCGATCGCGACTGGCTGCGCAACGAGATCGATGCCTTCGTGCTCGCCAGGCTGCAAGCGAAACAATTGCGCCCCGCCGTTGAAGCCGACCGACGCACGCTGATCAGGCGACTTTACTTCGACCTTACGGGTCTACCGCCTGCTGCGGAAGAGGTGGATGCTTTCGTGCGCGATCCGCGCGTCGACGCTTATGAACGCCTCGTCGACCGCCTGTTGGCCAGCCCGCATTACGGCGAGCGCTGGGGCCAGCATTGGCTCGACGTGGTCCGCTACGCCGAGAGCGAAGGCTTTGAGTACGACAACTATTTGCCAGGCGCTTGGCGTTATCGCGATTGGGTCATTGAGGCGCTCAACGCCGACAAGCCTTATAACCAGTTCGTGCTCGAGCAGGTCGCGGGCGACGAACAGGCATCGGCCGACCGGTCGCTGCTGGTGGCAGCCGGTTTTCATCGACTCGGACCCGTGCGGCGAAACGCCGGCAATCAAGAGGTCGCCGGCAGTCGCAACGAAGTGCTCACTGAAATGACGAACGCGGTCGGCTCGGCTTTTCTCGGGCTGACGGTGGGTTGTGCCCGCTGTCACGACCACATGTTCGATCCGTTTCTACAGAAAGACTACTACTGCCTGGAAGCCTTTTTCGCAGCGGCGCACGAGCGCAACATTTCGCTGGCCGGCGACGGCGAGCAAGCTGCCTTGCAAGAGCGGGCTGCCTCACTCAATGCTCAGATCAAGCAAGTGGAGCAAGAGTTGGAGCAGGCGCCGGCCGGTACGAGGTCGGAGCTGAAGTCGCGCTTGAGCGAGCTCGAACGGCAGTTGCCGCCGCCGCTCGACGTCGTTTGCACGGTGGCCAACGATCCGGCCCGCCGCACGCCCATCCACTTGCTCCAGCGTGGCAACTGGGACAAGCCGGGTGCCGAAGTCGGGCCGCGAGTGCCAGGCGTGCTGTTGCCGGACGGCGCGCCGGAACTCGCGGCCAACGTGCCGAATCCCCGTACGCAGCTTGCCGAATGGCTCATCGATCCAGCCAATCCGCTTACGGCCCGCGTGATTGTCAATCGCGTCTGGCAGGGTCATTTTGGTCGCGGCATGGTAGCCACCGCCAACGATTTCGGAGTCAATGGCGACGTGCCGAGCCATCCGGAATTGCTCGACTGGTTGGCCAATCGGTTGATGGCCGATGGTTGGCATTTGAAGCCGCTGCACCGCCTGATTGTCACCAGCAGCACGTATCGCCAATCGAGCGGCACCTCGGATGCCGCCGGCCTCGCCGAAGATCCCGACGACCGGCTTTTATGGCGATTTCCCCGGCGCCGCCTGGATGCCGAAGAAATCCGCGACGCCATGCTGGCCGTTTCGGGCCGGTTGAACGCGAAGGCCGGCGGACCGAGCGTGGTCGTGCCCGTCGAAAGCGATCTGGTCGAGTTGCTCTACAAACCTTCGCAGTGGAAGGTGACGGCCGATGCTGGCGAGCACGACCGGCGGAGCATTTACTTATTGGCGAAGCGCAACTTGCGTCTGCCGTTCATGGAGGTCTTCGATCAGCCCGATCTGCAAGTCAGTTGCGCGCGGCGCGAATCGTCGACGCACGCTCCGCAAGCCCTGGAGCTATTGAACGGCCGCCTGTCGAACGATCTCGCCGCGGCCTTTGCCGAAAGGTTGCAACGCGAAGCTTCGGGCGACGTGGCTCGCCAAGTGGAGTTAGCTTATCGATTGGCCACGGGCAGGCTTCCGGATAACCGCGAACGGGCGCTGGCGGCGGCGTTTATTTCATGTCAGCCGCTCTCCGAGTTCGCGCTGGCGATCTTCAATCTGAACGGGTTCTTGTACGTGGAGTAAGTGCCAATGGAGAGCGTCGGCGAGCTTCTCAGCTCGATTACTCTGCGCTTAGCCGATACACGCGGTAATCTTGTCCCGCTTTGACAAGTGGCAGGCGGCGAATCACCGGCTCGGCGGGGTTGCGGTCGAAGGAAGCGAGATCGGCCACCACGAGCCAGCGGGCGCCTTGGCGTCGGCAGCGCTCGAGAGTTGCATCCAAGTGGCTATCATTGACCGATAAGGCCCAGCCGGGGCGGTCGCAATAATACAGCAGATCGGGCGCGGCGCCGTGCAATGTGGCCACCGGCGCACCGTCGTCCGGCAGACGGCGAAAGGCGGCGGCGGCCGTCGTGACCGAGCAGTCTTCGCGCGGCGTCAGCCATGCCGGCCCGGCGACAAACCATAATGAACAGCACAGGCCGGTGGCAAGACTGAGAACGCCGCACAAGCGCGGCGCCGGCAACCGCGTCGACACCGCTTCCCAGCCTAGTCCCGCTAGAACAGCCAACGCCGGGACCAGCAACAGCAGATAATACCGCAGCTCAAAAAACTTGCCCGGCAACAGCACGACCAGGATGGCAGACGCCAGGAGCCAAGCTGAGTGCCGACGTGCCTTCTTATGAAACAGGCCAACGGCCGCCAGCCCAAACCCAATGGGTGTCAGCCCCGCGCCTACCAGGCCTTTTGTCAGGCGCAGGTAAAACTCGGGCGCGACAAGCAACGGGCTTGGAAAGGAATGCACCGACGTACTGCGGCAGAACGAATAGTACACCTGCGTCGATAGCGGGTTGTCGCGCGCTGAAATTGAGGCGACGACGCCACACCATACTGCCGCTGGCGCGGCGCCAAGCAACGCCATCGCCAGTGCGCCGGCGAGCCAACGTCGCCGACGTTTGCCGTCAACCGACGCCAACTTGCGGACGACGAGCGAGGCCAGCGGAAGGAGCATCACCAGCAAAAACACCTTGGTCATCGCCATGAGTGACAGGCTCAGCGTTGCCAACAGCCAATAGTGCCAGCCAGCGGTGACGAGCCATCGTTCTACGCCTGCCAGGGCGAGCAGTATGAAGAAGATGGCCGATGACTCGAGCATAAAGCTTTGTCCGAAAATGACCGAAACGGGCGACAGAGCAAGCACCAAGGCCGTCGCGGCGGCGGCGCGATCGCCGTGCCAACGACGCACGAGCAAGAAGAGCAGGGCCACGCCGCCGGCACTGAAGGCAATGGACGTCGCCCGGCCCCATACGTCGAGCGAGCCGCCGAACACGGCCCATCCCGCACCGGCCAGGTAGGCGGCCACCGGCACTTCCAGCAGGTGCAAGCCCCGCTGGCCACCCGCCTGACAATCGATCATCGGCAGCCAAAACGGCGACCGGCCGCTCGCCCAATTCCGTGCGATCATCGCATACACGGCGTTCTTGGTGGCAAATTGCCCAACCAGCGGCCGTGAGACGCCTGGCAACCTGACGGCAATGGTTAGAAACACGAGCACGGCCAAGGGCAACCACGAGCGCCTCTTCTCACAGACGTCGCGATCTACGGCAAAGTGCGATGTCTGCGCAGTTTGGTCAACGATCTCAGCCATACTTTGGCCAGACACGGCGAGTTTTTGGAAAAAGATGCTGGCTGTGCCGATTGTTCGGACGAATATATCGCTACGGATCGTCTCTACCCAGATCGTTTCTGACTGTGAGGGGGAGGAAAGTCGTATGCTCCGCCGGCGCTGGCTGATTGTTGCTCTTTGCTTTTGCGCCTTTACCGGGTGCGTGAGTTGCCAAAGCAACTATGACTACTGCGGGCCGATGCCCGAAGAGGGCGGCGACTTTATGTACCGCAAGAACTCCGTCCTGGGCGGCGATCCATCGAGGCCGCTGGCCGATGAGGAGTCCGATCAAGAAAGCGAGCAGAACGGCAAAGACGAGAATTTGCCCGAGCCTACCCCGGCGCCCCCGCCCGACGAAATGCCAGTACCCGGGCTCGACCTCGATGGCGGCATGACCGACGACGACGCGGGAATGGCGCCTGACGAGGAGTCGCAGCCGCAAGCTTACGAAGAAGAGCTCGACGAAGATGCCGCCGATACGACCGACGCGGACGACGAGCAGAACCCGATTTCAACGCTCCAATGGCACGCTCCCACTGCCAAGCAAAAGACGTCGCCAATCAAACAGGTGCGGTTTCGATAAAGTCGTCGGTCGGGCAAGTGTCCATCGTCCGCAAGGCATCTGACCAGCCGCGCGTGCCTTCGCGCACGCGGCGAATGAAACGACACTCGACGAGGTACCTGGCCGGCGCGCCGCCGGTCGACTCTTGCTGAGCGACGACTGCGGCGAGCATGAAAACGGCCGTTTTGCGCGTGCCGAGCGAGATCACCACGGTCTGCGAATCACAGCCGCTGTCGCTGTAAAAAGAGACACCGTCATCAAACAGCTCGCTGCACTGAACGGGAAAGAAGTCATCTGCCGCGGGAAGCTTGTCGGGGCGGCAAGCCGCGAGCCACTGCCGTTGCGGATAGGGGAATCGAAGCGACGACCCAGCCGTCGGCTCTTGTTTTTGGTCGGCTTCACTGTCGGCTGCGATCAGGTGACGAGATTGGCAGCGGTCTGGCCCTGATGCGATCGTGGACGCACGATCGCACCCTCCAAGCTCGTCGTGACGCTCTCGCGATGAGCTGAAATCCTCCGCAGCCGAACCGGCGAAGACGCCGTCGTTCACGCCGCGGCGCGCGTTCCACCAGAGTATGGCGCCGGCAACCCCGCCAATCCAGCACCCTCCGGCGGCGATCAGCAACAGATAAACGTACATTGACTACCCCAAGCGTTGACCAACTGTATCTAGGTCGTGCCAAGGCAGTTGTCAAGTCACTTGCTAAGCGGGTAGTGTCCTAAAGTTGCGTTGCCTGCTTGCGTGTAGGGTGGGACAAGCGAAGCGAGTCCCACCTGATCGGCTAACGGTGCGGTGGGACTCCGGGTACCCTCTGGCTCGTCCCACCCTACGGTTATCGCCACTTCTGCGGGACCAACTCATTAATACACTACCCACGCCTGCAGCCGCTCGTTTAATTGGCGGAAATACCCTAGAATCGACTGATGCCGCTATTATTAGAACTCGAGCGCGTTTCGGCCGGGTACGGTCCAGTGAACGTACTCAGAGAGGTATCGCTCGAAGTAGGCGAAGGCGAACTGGTGGCCATCATCGGTGCTAATGGCGCGGGCAAAAGCTCCACGCTGCTTTGCATCTCGCGCTGCCTGCGGCAGACCGGCGGTGAGATTCGCTTTGCCGGCCAATCGACGTCGGGAATGCGTCCGCACGAGTTGGTGCGCCGGGGATTGGCGCACGCGCCTGAAGGCAGGCGGATTTTTTCCCGGCTTACCGTGACCGAAAACCTGGAACTGGGGGCCTACTGCCGGCGCGATCGCCAGGGCATTGCTCGCGACATCAAGCTCGTCTGCGAGTTGTTTCCGGTGCTGGCGGAGCGCCGCCATCAGGCCGGCGGCACGCTTTCGGGCGGCGAACAGCAAATGCTTGCCCTGGCGCGGGCCTGGATGGCCATGCCGCGGCTGTTGTTGCTCGATGAGCCGTCGCTCGGCCTGGCGCCGATGATTGCCGCGACGGTCTTTCAGACCTTGGCGCTGTGGCGCCGTGCGGGCATGGCCATACTCCTGGTCGAACAGAACGCGCGGCAGGCATTGGCATTGGCCGAGCGGGCCTATGTATTGGAACAGGGCGGCATCGCGCTGAGCGGCCCGGCGGCACAGCTTGCCTCCGACCCGCGCGTGCAGCAAGCTTATCTGGGAGCATGAATGGCAGCCGTCGACCTGCCACTGACGCTTGCCGCCTTGGAAGCCGCGATCGCCTCCGTTGATCGCCGCGCGCTGCTTGCCCCGCCGCGAATTTTGCGGCGCGTGATCAAGCAAGACCGTCAGATCGCCACCCTTGGCCTGCGGGTGCCGCACCGCAAAAGCTACCTCATCGACGCCGACCAACTGCTCAAAATCGTCGACCGCGACGAACTGGGCCTGACCTACGACGTCGAGCTGTCGGGCAGGCTCATCCTGCTGGCGCGGCCCGATGCGGAATATCTCTCGTCGCTCACCACGGGCGAGGCGCTGATCAAATATTGGCGACTGTTATTTCATGCGCGAGTGCATCGCGAGCTCGACCGCAAGATTGCTGACGGCGAGCTTAATGCCGCGGCGGTCCGCCAGCGAATCGAGCGGCTGGGCGACGCCGACTTCGAAGAAGCGCGCCTCGTACTGCGGCAGGAAGAACTGCTGCTGCCGCCGGCCGACGACGTGACCGTCTATGTCGAGTTTGCCGCCGTGTTTCTCGAACTGAAGTTCTTCGCGCCCAGTCTGCTGCGGCGTTGCTTTCCGTCGCTCGACGAAGCCCTGGTGGGCGCCGTGCTCGACGGCGACGTCGACGCCGCGCAACTCTGGACGGAAACGCGGCTGCCTGGCGCCCCCATGCCCTCGCCGGTCGCCGACGAAGCGGACGACGAATTGGCAGACGAGTCAGAAACCGCCGAATTGACCTTCACGGAGGCCAGGCCGGCAGATGGCGCCTACCGCCGCTTGAACCGCCGGGCCGACCGGGCCGCAGGGTTGGGTAATGCGGTGCGAGCGGCCATTCTCCGCACCCGGGCCGCCCGGTTCGTGCGTCCCAGCCTGGCCAACCGCGTGCGGGCCGCCGCGCAGGAAGACTTGCACCGGCTCACCGAACGCCTGCGCGCCGCACTGGAGCTCAGCGAGAAAGACACCTGGCGCTGGTCACAATCGCTGGTGGCCCTGTTGAGCCGGTCGGTACACGGCTTTTGGACCCGCGAAGGGCGGACGTTGTACGACCTGCAAAAAGTCTGCGTCGATTTCGAGCGCGAAATTTATACGCTCGACCTGATCGGATGGGTGCTCTCTGGCGGACGGGCCCCGATCAAACGGCGCCTGCCCGGCCAGCGCGAAGTGCTGATGTCGAAGCACCTGCGGGTGGCCCTCCGCCGGGCCAGAAAGGCGCGGATCGACGACCGCGAGCGGAGAAGGCTGGTGCAGTTGCTCGAACGGGCACTGGCCCACGCCGAAACGAGGCTCCGCGAGCGGTTCCGGCCGTTGTTGGGCACCGCTCTGGCCGAGGTGGGATTGCGTCCTGCCAACCTGCCGGAGCGCGTGGCCAGCAAGAAGCTGGTCGAAGAGTTGCTCGACCAGATCGTCGAGCGCGACTTTCTGACGATGAGCGACCTGCGCGACGGCATTTCGCGCAACAACCTGAAGCTGCCCGACCTGGAGAGCGCCCGGCAGTTTTTTTCAGGCGACCAGCTCCTGGTCGCCGACCAGGTGTTGGGCCAGTCGCTCGACGGAGTCTACCATCGTGGCGAGGCCTACATACGATTGCCACAGCGCGTCAGCTCGCTGGCGTTCGGCACGGCGGTGGGCCGCACGCTGGTGCGCTATCTCGCCATCCCTTATGGCGGCGCGTACCTAACGATCAAGTTCATCGAACACTTGATACTGCTGATCACCGGCGCCGAGAGCGGGCATGCCTCTCAGCCCAACGTCGAGCCAGGCGAGCTTAGCAACGCAGCCGAGCTGATACCTCCCGGCGTCTTGCGTTTGACGGTGTTCGTCGTCGGCACGTTTTTGTTGGGTTTGATTTACGTCGAGGGTTTTCGTAGCGCCTGTCTGCGGGCCTGCCGCGCCCTTTATCGCGGCGGTCGCTGGCTGGCGATTGACTTGCCGGCCTGGTTGGTGAAAATTCCGCTGATCCGCGCGATGCTCGCCAGCCCGATTTATCGGTTCGTCGGCCGATTTGTCGTCAAGCCGCTCGTCTTCACGGTGCTCGTGCTGGCCGCGTTTCGGTCACTCGCGCAAACGAAGACCGCCGCCACGACGAACGGGGTGGCCATTTTTTTTCTGGTCAACCTGCTGCTTAACTCAAGGCTCGGCCGCAACGCCGAGGAATTGATCACCGACTGGATCGTTCATAATTGGGAGCGGTTCCGACTGCGCGTGCTGGGCGCCGTGGTTCAAATGGTGATGGAGTTTTTTAACCACGTGCTGGATGCCGTCGACCGCTTTTTGTATTCGGTCGACGAATGGTTGCGGTTCCGCAGCGGACAAGGCCGGATCGCCATCGCCGTCAAGTCGGCGCTAGGCGTAGCGTGGTTCTTCGTGACTTACGTGGTGCGGTTTTGTATTACGCTGCTGATCGAGCCGCAAGTCAACCCCGTCAAGCACTTTCCGGTGGTCACCGTCTCGCACAAGATTCTCTCTCCGATGGCTTACACTCCCGCAGTACACGGCTTGATCGTGCCGCAGTTAAAACGGGTAATGGCGCCCGTGGCCGCGGAGGCGTTTTATGGGTTGGCCGTCTTCGCCTTGCCCGGTGTGGTGGGCTTTCTGGTCTGGGAACTCAAGGAGAACTGGCGGCTTTATAAAGCTAACCGGCCGCGTACGCTGCAACCGGCGGCCGTGGGGCATCATGGCGAAACGATCGTCCGTTTGCTGCGTTTTGGTTTTCATTCCGGCACGATTTCCAAACTCTACATGCGGCTGCGCAGGGCGGACCGCAAGGCGCTCTGGACGGGAAATTGGAAGAACTCTGGTAAATATCGTCAAGCGCTGACCTCGCTCGAGCACGAGGTGCGCAACTTCGTGCATCGTGAATTCATCGAACTGCTCTCGGAAAGCCAGCGGTTCCGGCCACTGCACCTGCGTCTGGGGCGGGTGTCGTTGGGTGCCAACAGCATCGTGCTTGAGTTTGAGTGCCCGGACATTGCCGATCGGCCGCTGCGTATCGGCCTGGCCGATCAGGCCGGTTGGCTGACGGGCCGGGTGATCGAGCCGGGCTGGGCCGCCAACCTGGCCGATGCTCCCCGCCAGGCCCTGGCCGACGCGCTGACCGGGCTCTACAAGATGTCGGGCGTCGAACTGGTCTACGAGCAGATTGCCGCCAACGTCGAGCCGCAGCAGACTTTCTCGATCGTCGATTTTGGGCTGCTGGTTTACGGCGCCGGCGCGCAGCCGCGGAACGCCTACCAGTTGCGCGACGAGCGGCCGCTCGTTGACGGTTTAACGGTGCCGATCGTACGGCCCGATCCCTTCGACCGCGAGGCCTTGGTCTTCGCGAGTTGGCCGGTTCCTTGGGACCTGTGGGTCGAGGTTTGGGACCGCGACCAGGCTGGCGGGCGTTACACGCCGCGTCTCGTGGTCGGCGCTCAGTTGCTTCCCCAATCGCTCGAACGAGCGGTATCATAAGAAAGACATTCTTGAACCATGACGACGTCCGCCTCCGCATAAATGCCCCCTCCTTACCCGAAAAACATCGCTCGCGGTGGCGACACTTCGCAGAGCCTGCATCGCCCGGAATATCGCCACTGCCGAAGGCGACGCGGCGCGTCGTCCTGGCCAGTGATCGTCGTCGCCACGCTGCTGCTGCTCGGATTGCTCGTCGCGGGCCTCGTCGAACGCTCATCCAGACCCGTCGCGAAAAAAACCGGCGTGTCATCCGATGAGCAGTCGCTGGTGGTCTACTGCGCCGCCAGCAACCGAGGGGTCATGGAGGCTGTCCGGGCGGATTACGAGAAGGAATTCGGTATCCCGGTGCAGGTTCAGTACGGAGCTTCGCAGACGCTGCTGGCCTCGCTGGAAGTGTCGAAGAGCGGCGACCTGTATCTGCCCGCCGACGATAGTTTCCTTGCGCGGGCGCGAGAGCGCGATTTGACCGACGAAGATTTTGCCCTGGCTGACATGAAAGCCGTTGTGGCCGTCCCAAGAAGCAATCCGAAGCAGATTGCCAAACTCGCCGACCTGCTGCGCGACGAGATTCGCCTGGCGCAGGGCAGTCCCGATGCGACCGCGATCGGTAAAGTGACCAAAGAGGCGCTCTTGGCGACTGGCCAGTGGGAGACGCTCAAGCAGCATACCACCGTGTTTAAGACAACCGTCAACGAAGTGGCCAACGATGTAAAAATCGGGGCCGTCGATGCGGGCATCGTCTACGGTCCGGTGCTGCACGACTACGACACGCTCGAGGAAGTCTCGGTCCCCGAGCTGGCCGCGATTCAGTCGCGGGTGGCGGTGGCGCTCTTGAAATCGAGTACCCGCCCGCAGGCGGCCGCCCACTTTGCCCGCTATCTCAGCGCGCGCGACAAGGGGCTGGTGCGGTATCGTGAGTTTGGCTTTGAGCCGGTCGAGGGAGATCCCTGGACCGAGCAACCGGAGTTAACGCTCTACGCGGGGTCGATGCTGCGGCCGGCGATCGAGGAGACGATCACCGAGTTCGAGCGCCACGAAGGCGTCAAGGTCACTCGGGTTTACAACGGCTGCGGCATTCTGGTCGCCCAGATGAAAGCCGGCGAGGTCCCTGACGCGTACTTCGCCTGTGATACAGAGTTCATGAATCAGGTGAAGGAAATCTTCCCCAGTTCGGAGTCGGTCTCGCAGAACGAGCTGGCGATCCTGGTCCAGAAAGGGAATCCGCACGGCATCAAGTCGTTGCAGGATCTGGGCAGTCCTGGGCTGCGGGTCGGTATCGGGCATGAGAAGCAGTGTGCGATGGGATGGATCACGCAACGGACGTTTGCCGAAAGTGGTCTGCGGACCAAGCTGATGAAAAACGTCGTAGTGCAGACGCCGACCGGAGATATGCTCGTCAACCAGATGCGCAGTGGTTCTCTGGACGCGGCGGTGGTTTACCTGAGCAACGCGGCCGGTGCGGCCGAGTATTTGGACGCGATCCGAATTCACGGGATTCCCTGTTCGGTGGCGACGCAGCCCTACGGCGTGGCGAAGAGTTCGGACCATCGCCAGTTGGGCCAGCGTCTGCTGCGCGCGATCCGCACGGAGTCGTCGAAAGAGAAGTTCACCAGCGAGGGCTTTCGTTGGCTGGAAGGGCAGCAAGGACAGGACGAAAAATAAGTTTCCCCTCCATTGACGTGCTTGACGGCGCTTGACAAATACCTTTGAGTCACGCGACCTTCCAGGCTAGAATGGCAGTATGGTGCTTGAACTTTCGCTTTCGCCTGAGCTTGAAGATCGGCTTCGTCAGGAAGCCGAACGCCGAGGCGTGTCGCCCGATGCGGTGACGATTGAGTTGCTTGACAGGCACTTGCCTTCGGAAAGCCCACTCGGGGCCAGTCAGATACGTTGTCACGACGCCTTCCTGAACAGCTACGCGCCACAGGACGAGGGTCTGTACGATGATCTTGCCCGGTGAGTTCTGGGTCGCCGACGTTCCGTTCACCGATCAGACCGCGTCGAAGAAGCGACCCATTTTGGTGCTTTGGCTCGATGCCGCTGACGCGGTGATTGTCTGGAACAACGACTGTTGCTGCATCGGCTGGGCGCCATCGCGCCGAACGATGCGCAGCAAGTCAAACTGGCGTGGACCCAGCGCGTGAACCCGCAGTTTTAGGGCATACCCATGAGTAACATGCCGCCCGATTTGCCGCCGGCTTGTGGTTCAGCCGTCCCGCCTGCACGGCGAGAAGCGGGCGGGACGCCCGCACCACAAGCTCGTGCCCATCGAGCGGGATCCGATCTGCCCTTCCTGGCCTTGATGGGTGGGCTGGGAGGCAGCTATATCCTGCTGATCGTCGCCATGCTAGCCGCGGATATCGCGTACACGTCGCCCGAGCGATGGTTTACACGGAATAATTGTTTTGTGGCCGCGCTTTCAAAACCGGAGATTCAATTCGCCGTGCGTTTGACGCTGATAAGCTGCACGATTTCGGCGCTGCTGTCGATCTGGGTAGCGACGCCGCTCGCGTACTTGCTGTCGCGATTTCAGTTTAAGGGGCGCTGGCTGATTGACACCGCGCTCGACGTCCCGGTGGTGCTGCCGCCGCTGGTGATCGGGCTGAGCCTGCTGATTCTGTTTCACCTTCCGATCGCCGGAGGCAATCTGGAGGAGTGGTGTCAGCGATACCTCGGCTTTCGGGTGACGTATCAGCGGCCCGCGGTGATTCTGGCCCAGTTTGCCGTGGCCTGCGCGTTTGCGGCACAGACCATGCGCGTCACGTTCGACCAGATTGATCCACGGGCGGAGCAGGTGGCGCTCACGCTCGGCTGCCGGCGGAGCCAGGCGTTTTTGCAGGTGGTGCTCCCACAGGCGTGGCGTGGACTGATCGCGGCGTTCACGATCGCCTGGGCCCGCTCGTTGGGGGAA